>CAJWFY010000019.1 GCA_913031655.1 uncultured Flavobacteriaceae bacterium | reverse complement strand
TCAGCTCTTTTGCACGATGTTATTGAAGATACCGAATATGATGCTAAAAGAATTGAAAAATTATTTGGTAAGACAATATGTAAAATAGTAGTTGGTTTAACAAAAATCTCTAAACTAAAGAAAGAGAAACATGTTTCTTTACAGGCGGAGAATTTTAGAAAAATGTTATTAACTCTTAATGACGATGTTAGAGTGATTTTGATTAAAATAGCTGACAGACTTCACAACATGCAAACTTTAGATGCGATGCCTGTTGAAAAGCAAATCAAAATCGCTTCTGAAACACTCTATATATATGCCCCAATTGCTCACAGAATTGGACTTTATGATGTAAAGTCTGAATTAGAAGACCTTGGATTAAAATACACAGAACCTGGAGTTTACAATGAAATTAAAAATAAAATTGAACAAACAAAGGATGAGCAAAATAAATATATTAAGAATTTTTCAAGAAGAATCAATGAAAAATTAAAAAAGGAAAATTTAAGTTTTAAAATTAGTGGAAGAACAAAATCTATTTACTCAATAAAAGATAAGATTTTAAAAAAAAACATATCATTTGAAGAAATTTACGACAAATTTGCTATTAGAATAGTATATAATTCTAAAAAAGAAAGTGAAAAATTTATTGCTTGGAAAATTTATTCTATAATAACAGATTTCTACACTCCCAATCCGTTAAGACTAAGAGACTGGATAACCTCACCTAGATCAAACGGATATGAAGCTCTCCATGTAACTGTTGTTGGTCCAAAATCAAAATGGGTAGAGGTTCAAATAAGATCAGAACGAATGCATGAAATTGCGGAAAAAGGATATGCAGCACATTTCATGTATAAACAAGGGAAACAATCTGAAAATGGACTAGAAGGGTGGCTTAACAGATTACAAGAAGTTCTTGAAAATTCTGATACAAGTGCATTAGATTTTGTTGAGGATTTTAAGTTAAATCTATATTCAACTGAAATATTTGTTTTCACTCCAGAAGGAGATTTAAAATCTTTACCAAAAGGATCCAGTGCACTAGATTTTGCTTTTAGTATTCACACTGGACTAGGTCTAAAAACTAGAGGAATTAAAGTAAACGGAAAGATAGTTCCTTTGAGTCATGAACTAAAAAGTGGAGATCAAATTGAAATAATTAAATCAGAAAACACCAAACCTTCATCGAACTGGTTAGACTATGTCAGAACATCAAGAGCAAAATCAAAAATAAGAACCGCTTTAAAGGAAGAGAAACAATTATTAGCTGAAGATGGAAAAGAAATTCTTAGACGAAAGTTAAAGCAGTTAAAAATTAAATTTGATGAAAAAAGCGTAAATGATTTAGGCAACTACTTTGATTTAAAAACTAGTCTTGATTTATTTTACAGAGTTGGAATTGGAAAAATAGACAATACAGCTTTAAAGAAATTTGCAGCCTCAAACAATAATAGGTTTATAAATTTTTTCAGAAAAAGGTTAACTAATAAAAAAGAAATTAATCATCTAGAAGATGAAGTCAGGTCAAATTTTGATCAGATTGTTTTTGGAAATGAAGAAGAAAAACTAGATTTTTCAATAGCCAAATGCTGTAGTCCAATTCCTGGTGATGATGTTTTTGGGTTTGTCACCATTAATGAAGGTGTTAAAATTCATAAACAAGATTGTCCAAACTCAATAAGTTTACAATCAAAATTTTCATACAGAATTCTTAAATCAAAGTGGATTGATTCAAGTCAAGAAGAGTTTAGTACAACAATAAATATATCAGGAATTGATAATTTAGGTATTGCTAACGAGATTACTAAGTTAATTTCAAATAGTTTGAATATTAATATGAAAAAAATGAGTTTTGAAACTGAAGGAGATACATTTAAAGGGAGAATTATTTTTAAAGTAAAAACTAAAAATATACTTAGTAAACTTATTCAAAGGTTGAAAAAAATTAATGGAATTGAAAAGGTCACAAGGGAATAGTAATTCATAATTATTTTAGTTTAATTTTGTAATATGGAAAAAGAAAAAAATCAAGAAATTGTAAAAGATGTTTTTACAAAGTTTTTAGATTTAAAAGCACATCGTAAAACACCGGAAAGATTTTCTATTCTTCATGAAATCTATAATTCTTTGGAGCACTTTGATATAGAGTCACTTTATGTGAAAATGAAAAATAAAAACTACAGGGTTAGTCGAGCTACCTTATACAATACAATAGAATTACTTCTTGAATGTAAATTAGTAAGAAAACATCAATTTGGATCTAATCAATCTCAGTATGAAAAATCATATTTTGATCACCAACATGATCACATTATTTTAACTGATACTGGAGAAGTAAAAGAGTTCTGCGATCCAAGAATACAGTCAATAAAAAAAAATATTGAAGAAATATTTGATATTGAGATTCATAATCATTCTCTTTATTTCTACGGTACTTCAAAAAAAAATAAAAAATAAAAAATATGAAGGTTGATTTACTATTAGGTTTGCAATGGGGGGATGAAGGAAAAGGGAAAATAGTTGATTTTTTAACTAAAGACTATGACATAATTGCTAGATTTCAAGGCGGTCCTAATGCAGGGCATACTTTAGAATTTGACGGAATTAAGCATGTGCTTCATACTATTCCATCAGGAATATTTCACAAAAATTCAATGAATCTAATTGGAAATGGAGTGGTAATAGATCCTGTTATTTTTCAAAAAGAAATTGAAAAGCTAGAGCCATTTAACATTGATTTCAAATCATCCTTATGTATTTCTAGAAAAGCACACTTAATTCTACCTACGCATAGACTGTTAGATGCGGCATCTGAACTATCTAAAGGTAAATCTAAAATAGGTTCTACTTTAAAGGGAATTGGTCCAACATACATGGACAAAACTGGACGAAACGGAATTAGAATAGGCGATATTGAACTTGAAGATTGGTTGGTAAAATATAGAAAGCTAGCAAATAAGCATGAGTCAATGATTAAAAATTACAATGTTAATCTTCAATACAATTTAGAAGAATTAGAGGGTGATTTTTTTGATGCTATTGAAAATTTAAAAAAAATAACATTTATTGACAGTGAGAATTATATTTTTAACAAACTGGATGAAGGGAAAAATATTCTTGCAGAAGGAGCTCAAGGTTCACTTTTAGATATAGATTTTGGAACATATCCTTATGTAACATCATCTAATACTACGGCAGCAGGTGCATGCACAGGCTTAGGAGTTCCTCCAAATAAAATAAAAGAAGTTTTTGGAATATTCAAAGCTTACACAACTAGAGTTGGGAGCGGCCCTTTTCCTACTGAATTATTTGATAAAAATGCTGAAAGGATGAGTAAAATTGGTAATGAAGTAGGAGCAACAACAGGAAGAGCAAGAAGGTGTGGCTGGCTAGATTTAGTAGCCTTGAAATACGCAGTAAAGATAAATGGTGTAACAAAATTAATGATGATGAAAGGAGATGTTCTTTCAGGATTTAAATCAATAAAAGTTTGTACAGAATACAATTATAACGGAACAGTAATAAATCATTTTCCGTTTACAGTAGATACTAAAAATTTAAAACCAGTTTATACAGAGTTTGAAGGATGGAAAGAAGATATTAGTAAAATCAAAGAAGAAAAATTATTACCAAAAACATTCATGAATTATGTGTCATTTTTAGAAGATGAACTAAAAGTTCCTATTTCAATAATTTCAGTTGGACCTGATAGAACACAAACTATAATTCGATAAAGTAAAAGTGAAACTCAACCTATCAATACTGCTAATACTTTTTATAAATTTAATTTCTTCTCAAGAAAAAAAAATTATTCAAATAATTGAAGCTGGTTCGTTTGATAGAAATGAAAAAGAAATTCCTGGAGCTAATATTTTAAAAAAAAATGATAAAATAAGAGTTCATTTGCTTCATGATGGAATGGATATTTGGTCAGACTATGCATTATTCTATAAAAAAAACAACTCTTTTAAAGCGAAAGGAAATGTAGTTGTAAAACAAGGAGACAGTATCAAACTGTATAGCGATAAGTTGAATTATAACGGAAATGTTAGAAAAATTATAGCTGAGGGGAATGTTGACTTCTACAATAATAATACAAACCTAAAAACTAAAATACTTTTTCATGATAGAGATTTGAAAGAAATATTTTTTCAAAAAGGAGGAATAATAAAAGATAGCCTAACAATCATTAAAAGTATTGAAGGGCGATATTATTTAGAAAATTCCAAATATACTTTTGTAAAGGATGTTGAAATCACAAATCCTGATTACATAATAAACTCAAATAAATTAGATTATTTAACTAAAATCGAACAAGCATATTTTTTTGGACCCACAACAATTGTAGGCTTAGATTACGACATATATTGTGAAAGAGGTTTCTACGATATAAAAAACAAAAAAGGTTATTTTATAAAAAACTCTAAAATAAATTACGATAATCGACAAATTAAAGGAGATAGTTTAACCTTTAACGATATCACTCAATTTTCCTCTGCCTCCAAAAATGTTAAACTTACTGACACGTTAAATAAAACAATTATCAGGGGGGATTATGCTGAAGTTTTCAAGGCACTAGACTCAGCTATGATAACTAAAAAAACATACGCCATTAAAATGGTAGATAAAGATTCATTATATATAAAAGCGGATACATTATTTGCTATCGGTCCAGCTGAAAATAGAATTATCAAAGGAAGATATAATGTTAAATTTTTTAAAAAAAATTTAAGCGGAAGATCAGATAAAATAATTATTAATCAAAAAAGTGGTTTAACAAAATTACTTAGAAAAGAGTTAAGTAACAGAGAAAAACAAATCTTAACCACTAAAGAAATTTCAAAAATAAATCCTATAATTTGGAATGGAGAAAGTCAAATGACGGGAGACGAAATACATATTCTTAGAAATATAAAAACAAATGATCTTGATTCTTTAAAAATATTAAATAATGCTTTTGTTGTGGAAAAAGACACATTAGGTATTGACAATTTTAACCAGATGAAAGGAATTAACTTATTTGGTAAATTCACTAATAATGAATTAAAGCTCATAAGACTTGTTCAAAATACAGAAATGATTTATTATCTATACGATGAAAAGACTAGTGAGTTAATTGGTATTGACAAAGCAATATGTAGTTCAATTTCAATGAGTATTGAAGAAAATAATATAAAAGATATCACTTTTTTCACAAACCCAATGGGAAAAATTTACCCTGAAGATGAGATTGAAGTAAATCAAAAAATTTTAAATGGTTTTATATGGAGAGAAGATGAGAAAATTTATAAAATAGAAGATTTATTCGATTTTTAACTTGAAAGATAAATTTATTAAATATCAAGCACAAACAACAAACCACCCTGTTGGATTAGAAGTTTCTCATGCTAAAGGAAGCTATATCTATGATAGTGATAATAAAAAATATTTAGATTTTGTTGCGGGTGTCTCGGCTTCCAATCTTGGGCACAGAAACAAAGCCATTAGTAAAGCTGTTATAAAACAGATAAATAAATATTGGCATGTAATGGTTTATGGAGAATTTGTTCAAGAACCCACCGTTAAATTATGTGAAATATTATCTAAAAACTTACCTAAATCCCTGTCAAACACATACTTAACTAATTCAGGTACTGAAGCAATAGAGGCTGCAATGAAACTAGCTAAAAGAGTAACAGGAAGAACAGAAATAATTGCAGCAAAAAATGGTTATCACGGAAGCACTCAAGGTTCAATGAGCATAATGGGGTTTGAAGAAAGAAAAAGGAGTTATCGTCCTCTACTACCAGGAATAAAATTTATAGAATTTAACAATGAAAATGATATTGATCTTATAAATGAAAATACCGCAGGAGTTGTTCTAGAAACAATTCAAGGAGGTGCAGGATTTATCACTCCATCTAATCAGTATTTGAAAAAAATTAAACAAAAATGCAAGGAACTTAATACATTATTAATTCTTGACGAAATACAACCAGGCATTGGAAGAACTGGAAAACTATTTGCTTTTGAACATTACAATGTAATCCCTGATATTTTAGTGTATGGAAAAGGACTAGGAGGTGGATTTCCAATAGGAGCATTAAGCTGTAGTAAAAAAATAATGAGTTCATTTAAAGAAAACCCTATTCTTGGTCATATAACTACTTTTGGAGGTCATCCAGTAATTGCTGCTGCTGCTTATGCTAATGTAAAAGAAACATTAGAAACAAAAATAATGAGTAAAATAGATGAAAAAGAAAAACTTTTCAAAAATTATTTAATACACCCTTTAATAAAAGAAATTAGAGGAAAAGGTCTAATGCTAGCATTAATTCTAGATAATAAAAAAATTGCTAATAAATTAGTTACTAAATGTTTAGATAGGGGATTAATTTTATTTTATTTACTTTTTGAAACAAAGGCAGTAAGAATCACACCTCCACTAACTATTAAAAAAAGTGAAATAAAAAAAGGTTGTAAAATCATACTTGAAACATTAGATCAAATAAATAATTCTGTTCATTAGTTTGTTGAAAAGAATAAAATCTATTTGAAATTAAAATATCTTCTGACTCTATCTTTGCTTTACAATAGTTTCACATGAAAGAAGAATTTGATGATTATTATAATGAATCAATTGATAAGTTTGAATCTATGCTTAAAACAAATGGATTTTTATTTTTTGACTCTGATGAATTTGAAGAAATAATAGTTTATTATTTAGAAATTGGAAACGTTTCGTTAGCTAAAAAAGCATTAGCCATGGCTACTGACCAGTATCCAAATTCAATAGCTTTAATTCTTTTAAAAATAGAACTCTTATTGTTCAATAATGATTTAGATCAGGCTGAAAAATTGATTGAAAAAATTTCTGAAATCGAGCCATTAAATACAGAAATGTTCATTCAAAAAGCTAAAATTCTATCAAAAAAGAAAAAACATAAAGAAGCTATTAAAATATTAATAAAAATTGAAAGAGATTCAGATTTATATTTTGATGCATTAAGTTTAATAGGAAAAGAATACCTTTTTTTAGATGATTTTATAAATGCAAAAAAATATTTTATACGTTACTTAGATCTAAACCAATTTGATTATAGTGTTTTAAATAATGTTCTTTACTGTTTTGACTCAATTGGAGACAATGATAGCACGATAAGTTATCTTAATTCATTTTTAGAAACTAATCCTTATAATGAAATTGCATGGCATCAGTTAGGTAAATTGTATGCAAAAGAAAATTTATTTAAAGAAGCTTTAACAGCTTTTGATTTTGCAATAATTTCTGATGACTGTTTTATAGGTGCCTATATTGAAATGGGTAAAATCTTAGAAAAATTGAACAAAATTAATGAAGCAATAGAGAAATACGAAATTGCATCAAAAATTGAAGATTCAAACCCTTTCGCACTTTACAGAATTGCCTGTTGCCACGATAAGCTTGGAAATGAAGATTTGGCATTATCATATTATAACAAGACTGTTATTGAAGACCCGGTGCATGACAAAGCGTGGATGTCTATATCTATTAAATTATTTTACAAAAATAAATTAATTGAAGCCAAAGAGAACTTAATAAAAGCGATAGAGATAAACTCAGAAAAAATCAATTATTGGGAGCTATATGCTAAAATAAATTTTAATCTAAAATTACATGAAGAAGTCGAATTAGCCTTTGATGAGATTTTATCACTTAAAGAGTTTAATGTTAAGACTCTTACGATACTAACTAGAATAGCTATAAAAACTCCAGAAAACAATGATTTAATAAATAAACTTTTAAATTCAATTAAGTTATTACCTCAATCTGCTGATAGTGAAATAAATTATCTGTTATCCGTTATATATTATAACAAATCAGAAAATGATAAAGCTATGATTTTTCTTAAAAAAGCTTATTTCTACAGTCCATCTAAATACGATTATTATAAGAAAATATTTAAGTTTTTTCCAAATCTTCAGGTCTTTAAAGCTCACTAATTCAATAGTTATTAAATTGTATTAATTTTAAAGCCATGAATAAAGAATCAAAACCCTCCATAGTTGTATTTTTTAAAGGGATGATGATGGGAATAGCTGATATTATACCTGGTGTGTCTGGTGGTACAATAGCAATTATTACGGGTGTTTATGAAGAATTTTTGTCTACACTAAATAGCCTAAACATAAATGTTTTTACTTTAATAAAAAATGGCAAATTTAAAGAACTTTGGAATAAATATAATTTATCTTTTCTTTTAAGTTTAGTCTCAGGAATATTATCAAGTATATTTCTTTTAAGTCATTCAATCGTATATATAATTGAAAATTTTCCTGTCGTGTTGTGGTCGTTTTTCTTAGGTTTAATAACTTCAAGTATTTTTTACTTATTTAAAGAAATAAAAAAATGGACCATTAAAGTTTTAATATTTAATTTATTAGGAATTGGAACATCACTAATAGTTTTAACTTTAAATCCGGGAAGTCAAGAAATAAGCTCTACTTATCTTTTTTTCTGTGGAATGATAAGTATTACTGCTATGCTTCTTCCAGGTGTTTCTGGAGCATACATATTAGTATTGCTTGGAGCATACGAAACAATGCTAAAAACAATTAAAGGAGTTGTTAGTTTAAATTCTGAATATTTCTTGAATTTTTTTTCATTTGTACTTGGAGCTTTGTTAAGTGTTAAATTGTTTTCAAAAGCTCTAACCTGGTCATATAATAAACACAAGAACTACACTCTTTCATGCTTAGTAGGCTTTATGATTGGTTCACTTCCTTCTCTATGGCCTTGGAAAACAGACTCTAGCGAAGAAGAAGTTTTATTTTATAAATTATATATTCCAGAAGAAAATTTTATGAATTCTGAATTTAGAACCGGAATACTATTTTTTGTATTTGGCTTTATTTCAGTTTTAATTATTGAGTTTTTAGCTAAAACAAATAAAAATGTTCAATAAAAATAGAAATAGAAAAGATTTTATATTTCTATTTCTAAAAGCAGTGTTTATGGGTACAGCTAACAAATTACCAGGTATTTCTGGTGGTTTAGTAGCTTTAATAACCGGCTTTTATCATGAAATGATTGAGTCATTAAAAACCTTAAATCTCAAATCATTTGTCATGATATTAAGAGGAGATTTAAAAGAATTTAACGCTAAACATAATGGATTTTTTATTTTAACTATTCTATTTGGAATTATCGTTAGTTATTTCAGTACATCGAAAATATTAGATTATTTTTTTAAACAATCTGAATTAAATGTTTGGTCAATTTTTTACGGAATGATCATTGCATCTTTAATGATTTTAATCAAAAACAATAAAAATTGGGATTTTAAAACATTAATGTTTTTGATTTCTGGATTTAGTATAGGTTTATTATTAAGTATTTCTAATCCAACAGATGAAAATCAAAACCTTGTATTTGTTTTTTTCTGTGGATTTATAAGTATCTGCGGAATGATAGTCCCAGGAATATCAGGATCTTTCCTTTTAATTCTTCTTGGCAATTACAAGTTATTACTAATAGATTCTGTAAATGCACTATATGAAACCTTATATAATTTTATAAATTTAAATAGTTCATTTCAACACGATTTAAATTTATTACAAATACTAATAGTTTTTACTTTAGGGTCTCTTGTGGGACTTATATTCCTTTCAAAGTTATTAAGTGTTTTAATTAAAAAGTATAATGAAATTATAAATCAATTAATCATAGGTTTTGTAACAGGCTCCTTATTAATTGTTTGGCCTTGGAAAATGATAACAAATAATTTAAATTTAAACAAGAGTTCAATTAATAAATCAATATTCTCAAATGATTTTTTAAAATATCTTCCAGACTTTACAGAAACGTCTACATATATTGCTATTCTTTGGATAATAATCGGTTTATTTATAGTATTATTTTTAGAAAAAAATGTCAGAAGAACAAAAAACATATGGACTAGTAGGAAAAAGCATTAGCTATTCTTTTTCTGAAAAATATTTTACTGAAAAGTTTAAAAAAAATAAAATACAGAACTGTACATATAAAAATTTTGATTTAAATAATATCAAAGACCTAGTTAGTATCCTAAAAGAAAACGATTTAAAAGGATTAAATATTACTATTCCTTATAAAGAACAAGTACTGAGTTACCTAGACGAAATCGAAGATAATGCGAAATTAATAGGAGCAATTAATACAATTAAGATTAATAAAGACAAAACTTTAACTGGCTATAACACAGACTTTATCGGTTTTATAAATACGCTAAGACCACACATAAATTCAAATTGTAAAAAAGCTCTAATTTTAGGAACAGGTGGAGCTTCAAAAGCAATAGAATATGGATTAAAAAAATTAAATATTGAATCTAAAAAAATATCAAGAAATAAAAAAAAAGGAGACTTAACATACCTAGAAATTGACTCAGACTTAATAAAAGAGTACCAAATAATCATTAACACTACTCCTTTAGGCACATATCCTGATATTGAAAATTATCCTGATATTCCATATAAATATCTTACTAAAAAACATATTTGTTATGACTTAATATATAATCCAGATGAAACAACATTTTTAAGAAAGTCAAAAAAAAAGGGAGCAATTACAATAAACGGATTAAGAATGTTAGAAATACAAGCAGAAGAAAGTTGGAAAATTTGGAATAATTAAATAAAAAAAATAACTTAAATAAAAATTAAAATTTTGGATAAAAACATTGATTTATCAAAAAACCTTAAAATAAAAAAGGATCTAATAAATAAATTAAAAGAGCTTATTAATTTAGATATGAAAATGAATGAAAAATATTTAGGTTTTAAAGACATCCAAAATCAATGGTTTAAAACGGGTGCTGTTCCAAGGGCAGACAATGTAATTCTTTGGAATACTTTTCAACATCACATAAAAAATTTTTATGACTACTTACACTTAAATAGAAAATTTAAAGAAATTGACGTTAAATATAATTTAGAACAAAAAAAAGAAACAATAGAACAAGCCAAAAAATTAATAGATATTGAGGATAAAATAAGGGCAACTAAATATTTCGAAAGATTAAATAAAAAATGGAAATTTGAAATAGGACCAACAAAAAAAGAAGATGAAATAAAATTAAAAGAGAAGTTTTACTCAGTTGGGGAACAGATATTAGAAAACAAAAAGGAGTTCGATAAAAATAGAGATTCAATTATAAATGATAATTATTTAAAAAAAATAAATTTATTAAATGAAATTCAGAATTTAATTCAAAAGGAAGATAATTCGACAAAGGAATGGCAAACAAAAATAAAATCATTTGATCGGATTAAAAGTGAAATTGAAATATCAGGACCAATTCCTACAAAAGAGAAAAAAAAATATTGGTCTAATTATAAAAATATAATTAGATTATTTTATTCTAAAAAAAACGAATACTTCAAAAATTTAAAAAAAACATATAAAGAAAATATCAATAAGCAAGAGTCAATTATTAAAAAAGCAGAGAGTTTAGATTCAAGTGAAAATTTAGAAAAAAATAAGAAGGAAATTATAATTTTACAAAAAAACTGGAAAACAATAAAACCAATTCCTTATAAGGTAAATGAAAAAAATTGGAAATTATTCAAATCAATTTGTGATGAATTTTTTAAAAAAATTCATGAGATTAAAACACTTAAATCTAAAGAATTAATTAAAAATGAAGAAGAGCAAATTAAAATATTAAAAAAAATCGAAAACTTTGATAAAAAAGATGATATAAATATTTTAATAGAAGATTGGAAAAAAACTGGTAACATAAGTTCAGGAAATGAAATTGAATTTAATAAAAGAGTTAAAAAAGTTTTTATAAAAAGTGGTTTAACAGAAAAAGATTCGATAGAGAAATTATTAAAAATTAAAATTGGATCTATGAATCAGTCCCAAAAAGATTCAGAAATTAACACTTTAAATAAAAAATTAGAAATATTAAAAAAAGAATTAACCTTACTGGAAAATAATATTTCTTTTTTTAATGATAAATTAAAAGAAAATAAGATGTTAGATAAGTCTCGAAATGAAATTCAAAGTAAAAAAATTGAAATTGAAACTTTAATTCAACAAAAAAATATATTAAAAAAGTAATTATTTTTTTAATTTTTCCCAATAATCAATTAATTCGTCTTTACTCGTATCGCTAAGAGTTTTTCCATCTTTTTTTAATTTATTTTCTAAAAGCATGAATCTTTTAGTGAATTTTTTGTTTGTTTTTTCTAATGCATTATCTGGATTAACTCCCAAAAATTTTCCATAATTTATTACTGAAAATATTAAGTCACCAAGTTCAGATTCAATATTTTCTAGATTACCTGACCTCACCTCTTCTTCAAGTTCATAAAATTCTTCTGTAATTTTGTTTTTAGCCTCTTTACGACTAACCCAGTCAAAACCAGCATTGGAGACTTTTTCTTGAATTCTCATTGATTTAATAAAAGATGGCAATGTTTTTGGGACACCCTCTAAAATACTTTTTCTACCCTCCTTTAATTTTAATTTTTCCCAATTATTTTTAACCTGATTTTCATCAATATCTTTCAAGTCTCCGTAAACATGAGGATGTCTAAATATTAATTTTTTAGTAATACTTTTTGCAACATCAGATATATCAAAAAGCTTTGTTTCACTAGCTATTTTTGAATAAAATATAATATGAAGTAATAAATCGCCTAACTCATTTTTAATTTCATCAATGTTATTTTCTGAAATAGCTTCAGCTAACTCAAAAGTTTCCTCTATTGTTAATGACTTTAAACTTTCAAAAGTTTGTTTTTGATCCCAGGGACATTTCACTCTTAACTCATCCATCACATCAATTAACTGACTTATAGAATCTAATTGTATTTGTTTATTATTCATTATTTAGATGGGGAAATTCATTAAATAATCTGTATTAATTTTTCCTTTTGTAATATTATTTAATTTTCCTTTTAATATTTTCTTTTTAAAAGAACTTAACTTATCCGTAAATAGTATTCCTTCAATGTGATCAAATTCATGTTGAACTACTCTGGCACATAAACCATTTAATTTCAAAATTTTATTTTCAAATTTTTCGTTTTTAAAATGAATTTCAATCTCATTCTCCCTTAAAATATCTTCTCTAACATCTGGTATACTTAGACAACCTTCATTAAAACTATTAAAGTCATTTGAAGACCAAACTATTTCAGGGTTAATAAAAACTTTTTTAAACAGTGAAACCTTTTTTCTTTCTTCTAAACTAAGTTCTTCGTCTTTAGAAAAGGGAGAGGCATCTACAATAAACAATCTTAATGATTCACCAATTTGAGGAGCTGCTAAACCTACTCCATTAGCAGAATACATTGTATCCCACATGTTTTTAATTAAAGATTTAAGATCTTCATTATTTCTATTAATATAAATGCATTTATTTCTTAAAACCGGATCTCCATATGCTAAAATTGGTAAAATCATATTATTTATTTTCTAAAAATGATTGAAGGATTATAGTGGCACTGACTTTATCTACCAACATTTTATTTTGTCTTTTACTTTTATTTACTCCGCTGCTTAAAATAGTTCTTTTAGCAATTAATGAAGTAAATCTTTCGTCTTGCCTTTCAACTTTTACGGAGGGAAACTCTTTATTTATTTTTTTAATAAAAATCAAAATATCATTTTCAATTTGTGATGGATTATTATTTTTTTGAACCGGTTTTCCAATCACAAATGTATCTATTGATTCGTTTTTTAAAATATTTTTTAAAAAAAGTATTATTTCACTATTAAGGACTGTTTCTAATGAAGATGCAATAATATTAAGCTCATCAGTAATAGCTAATCCTATTCTTTTTAATCCATAATCGATTGCAATTATTTTACCCATCCAACAAAGTTAAATGATTAATAATTAAGGATAAAATTTCTAAAACTATTTATTAATTAGAGCGTATATTTGAAAAAAATGTTATGAGAGAAATAATTGAAGCAGCTTGGAATGATAAATCTCTTTTAAAAAAAGAGAATACTATAAAGGCTATTCATGCCGTTATTGAAGATTTAGATAATGGTATTCTAAGGGTTGCGGAACCTACAAATAATGGCTGGTTAGTTAATGAATGGGTGAAAAAAGCAGTTGTATTATACTTTCCAATACAAAAAATGAAAACTATTGAAATGGGACCATTAGAGTTTCATGATAAAATTCCGTTGAAAAAAAATTATGCAGAAAAAGGAATTCGAGTAGTTCCACATGCTGTTGCTAGAAAAGGAGCCTACATTAGTAGAGGAGTTATTTTAATGCCTAGTTATGTTAATATTGGAGCCTATATTGATGAAGGGACCATGGTTGATACATGGGCAACTGTTGGAAGCTGTGCTCAAATAGGAAAAAACGTTCATATAAGTGGAGGTGTTGGAATTGGAGGCGTATTAGAACCTTTACAAGCTGCTCCGGTTATAATTGAAGATAATGCTTTTATAGGCTCTAGATGCATTGTAGTAGAAGGAGTTAAAGTATGCAAAGAGGCTGTTTTAGGGGCGAATGTTGTTTTAACTGCCTCTACAAAGATAATTGATGTTACTGGAAAAAATCCTATTGAATATAAGGGTGAAGTTCCTAGCAGGTCAGTAGTTATACCTGGATCTTATACAAAAAGCTTTTCTGCAGGTGATTATCAAGTACCGTGTGCACTAATAATTGGGAAAAGAAAAGAAAGTACTGATAAAAAAACTTCTCTTAACAATGCCTTAAGAGAATATAAAGTATCAGCCTGAATCTTATATAATTTATGATTTTAGAGATCGAAAAAGCTCTTAACTGTTTAAATAAAGGAGGAATTCTTATTTACCCCTCAGATACAATATGGGCAATTGGATGTGATGCAACTAATAAAAAAGCAATTAATATAATCTATAAGATTAAAAAAAGAAATCGTTCAGAACCATTCATATGCCTAATGAGTGATTTTAAAATGTGTGATAGGTATGTTACAACTACTAACAAAATAAAAAATTATCTAAAAAATAAAAATTTTCCTGTTTCAGTAATTTATCAAAACGTAAAAAATCTTAGCACTTTCCCTAAATCGATTGCAATACGAATACCTAAAGATGAATTTTGTATTGAGCTTTTAAGAAAATTAGACAAACCTATTATTTCAACATCAGTTAATATTTCGGGTGAAGACTTTCCTTTGTTATTTAATGATATTAAGAAAGAAATTTTGGATCAAGTGGATTATAAAGTAAATTTACGTTTAAATCAAAAACTTGAAAAACCATCAACAATTATTAAAGTTGAGAATGGTAAAATTATAACTCTAAGATCATAAATGATTAACAATAAAATTCTTGAAGCTATAAACAATGACATATTTGAAACTATTAAAAAATGTAGTGACGAATTAAACATTGAATGTTACGTCATAGGAGGATACGTAAGAGACCTTCTTTTAAATAAAAGCATATCAAAAGATATTGATGTGTTAGTAATTGGAAGTGGAATTGATATGGCAAAAAGAGTGTCAAATAAATTAAATCCAAAAGGAAAAGTTAAGATTTTTAAAAATTTTGGAACAGCCATGTTTAAATTCAATAACATTGAAGTTGAATTTGTTGGATCGAGAAAAGAAAGCTATAATAAGTCCAGTAGAAACCCAACAGTTGAGTTAGGAACTTTAGAAGATGACTTAAACAGAAGAGATTTTACTATTAATGCCATAGGAGTTGGATTGAATTCCAAAAACTGGGGAAAATTAATTGATAATTTCAATGGAGTTGAAGATCTTAAGAATGGTTTAATAAAAACTCCGTTAGATCCATTAAAAACGTTTTCTGATGATCCTTTGAGGATGCTAAGAGCTATTAGGTTTTCATGTCAGTTAAATTTTAAAATTCATGAAGATTCTTTGAGCGGGATTATTTCTGAAAAGGATAGAATTAAAATCATTTCAGGAGAAAGGATTGCAGATGAGTTAAATAAAATTATAATGACTC
>CAJWFY010000018.1 GCA_913031655.1 uncultured Flavobacteriaceae bacterium | reverse complement strand
ACTAAATCTTGATCCCCTATCCATTGCCAGGATTTTAAAAATATTTTCTTTTTCAATAACTCAAAAACTGACGGGTCTTTGTAAAAGGAAGAAGGCAATGTTTCTGCCTTTGTTATATCAGGATCAATTTTATATTTATCTTTCATTAATAATAATTAACTAATTTAAAAGAAATATAGATTTTTATTTTGAACAAGCAAAATCCAAAAATAGGTTTATTAGCAGCAACATCTTTAATAGTAGGAAATATGATTGGTGCAGGTATTTTTGTATTACCAGCGAGCCTTGCAAAGTTTGGTAGCATAAGTATTTTGGGTTGGATTTTTACAGCATCTGGAGCATTAGTTCTAGCAAAAATATTCAGTAATTTCAGTAAATTAATTTCTGGAAAAAGCGGAGGACCTTATTTGTATTCTAAGGTTGTTTTTGGAGATTTTATAGGATTTTTAGTAGCTTGGGGTTATTGGATTTCTTGTTGGGTAAATAATGCAGCAATAGCAGTAGCTATTGTTAGTGCTTTAAGTTTTTTCTTCCCAGAATTAATAACCAGTCCCATTTCTGCTACTTTAACCGGGCTAGCATTTATATGGTTTTTCACCTGGACCTCTTCAAAGGGGGTTAAATCATCTGGGAATATTCAGATTTTCACAACAGTTGCCAAGATAATTCCTTTGTTATTTATTATAATTTCAGGGATGTTTTTATTTGATTGGAATATTTTTCCAGAATTCAACATAACAGATCAAACTGACTTTGAAATTTTTCCAATTGTTTGTGTAATGACATTGTATGCTTTCTTAGGGATAGAATCAGCTACTATTCCTGCAAATAGTATAAAAAATCCTAGTAATACAATTCCTATTGCTACTATGATTGGAACAGTTATTTCTACTCTAATATATGTTTTTGGAACTATCATCTTATTTGGTATTCTCCCAAATGAAGTGATAATGAATTCTCCTGCTCCATTTGCAGAAGCTGGTGAAATTATTGGCGGAAAATACGTTGGATATTTTATTTCAGCAGGAGCTGCAATATCTGCAATAGGAGCTTTGAATGGTTGGATTTTAATTACTAGCTACATGCCTATGTCAATGGCTAATGACAAACTTTTTCCTAAAGTATTTACAAACAAAAACAAGAAGGGCTCACCTGTTGTCAGTTTAGTATTTGGAAGTATTTTAACTTCAATTGTTATGACTATGAATTTTTCCCAAGGTCTAGTCTCTAGATTTGAATTTTTAATTTTACTAACAACATTATCAACTCTGGTACCTTATCTATTTGTAAGTGCTTCATATATCCTCTTCCATATTCAAAACAAATATTTAAAGACTGAAATTTTTAAATCTGCAAGTCTTGGATTAATTGGGTTAAGCTATTCTGTATGGGCTATTTTCGGTTCTGGTTCTGAATCAATTTACTACGGATCTATATTATTACTAATTGGTATTCCATTCTATTTTATAATGAAAATTAAAAGTTAGTTTTCACTCTATTTTTAGTTATTTTTGTTTCAAATACAACAAAATGAATTCTAAAAAAAATATAAATCTTCTTCTAAAAAAACTTGGTATTAATGAAGACCAAAAAGGTTGCTCAAATGGTGTTGAGTGGTTTGGTTCAGGTGATTTCATTGATTCATATAGCCCTGTAAACGGATCTTTATTGGGTAAAATTAAGGTAGGTAACAAAAGTGACTATGATAAATTAATTAATGAAGCCCAAGTTGCTTTTAAAAGTTTTAGAAAAATTCCTGCTCCTGAAAGAGGAAATTTAGTTCGTCAATTAGGAAATAAAATTAGAGAAAATAAAGCTGAACTAGGTGAACTAGTTTCTTGGGAAATGGGAAAATCCTTACAGGAAGGAATGGGAGAAGTTCAAGAAATGATTGACATATGTGATTTTGCTGTAGGACTTTCAAGGCAGTTATACGGTTTAACTATGCATTCTGAAAGACCAAATCACAGAATGTACGAACAATATCATCCTTTAGGAATAGTAGGAGTTATTTCTGCTTTTAATTTTCCTGTAGCTGTTTGGAGTTGGAATGTGGCATTAGCTTGGGTATGTGGGAATGTATGTATATGGAAGCCTTCTGAAAAAACACCTCTTTGTAGTATTGTATGTCAAAACTTTGTTTCTCAAGTGCTTAAAGAAAATAATATTCCCTTGGGTGTATCTTGCCTTATTAACGGAGACAAAAGTATTGGAAAATGGATGTCAGAGGACAATAGAGTTAATCTACTGTCTGCTACTGGCTCAACTAAAATGGGGAAAGATGTGGCACAGAAAGTTGGAGCTAGACTAGGTAAGTCACTTTTAGAACTGGGTGGAAATAACGCTATTATAATTACGCCAAGTGTAGATATTAAGCAAGCAGTAATAAATATAGTTTTTGGAGCCGTAGGAACTTGTGGTCAAAGGTGTACCTCTACTAGAAGAATTATTGTTCATGAATCTATAATTGAACAAATAAAAGTTGAGTTAAGTAAAGCATATAAACAATTAAAGATTGGTAACCCCCTAGATGAAAGTAATCATGTAGGGCCATTGATTGATAGTGATGCAGTAAATCAATATTTATCAGCCCTAGATACAGTCAAGGAGCAAGGTGGTAAATTCATTGTAGAAGGTGGTGTTTTAAATGGGGAAAATTTTGAAAGTAATTGCTATGTTAGACCAGCAATAGCAGAAATTAAAAATGATGTTCCCATTGTGCAAACTGAAACTTTTGCACCTATTCTATATCTAATTAAATATAGTGGAAAACTTGAAAATGCTATAGAAATCATGAATGATGTTAAACAAGGACTATCATCCTCTATTATGACAGAAAGTTTAAAAGATTCTGAAACTTTCTTATCACATTGGGGAAGTGATTGCGGAATAGCAAATGTTAACATTGGAACATCTGGAGCTGAAATTGGAGGAGCATTTGGAGGAGAAAAAGAAACTGGAGGAGGAAGAGAAAGTGGTTCTGATGCTTGGAAAGTTTACATGAGAAGACAAACTAACACAATAAACTTTTCTTCTGAACTAGCATTGGCGCAGGGTATTAACTTTGACTTATAGTTTTTAGACATAAAAAAAACCCTCAATGAGGGTTTTTTTTATAATAAATTTTTAACTAAGATTATCCCAAATATTAATTTTGACTTTGATAATCATAATATCCTTCCATAGGAATCATTAAATGATCGTAACCAGTTCCTTTAAACATAACGTAAGGAGCTCCAGTATTAAAATCTGTTGTTTGACCTTCTAAAGAAGCAGGATCTTTTGGAAATAACATTAAATGAGCTCCAGATTCAATCCAGTGTCCCTCTGCAGCATCTTCCTTATTAAAAACTAATTGTTTAGTGTTATCTTCTCCCATATCACCATTTAACATCCAAGCCCATCCATCAGACTCCATTTCAGGTGTTTTACCACCCATATAAGCCATTGCCCATTTCATAGCTGGACCATCACCTACCATTGCCATAGCTTCATGTGCATCTTTCCATCCATTTTCTGGATCAGACATTCCTCTAGGGTTTGCAGCCATTGCAGTCCAACCGTTAGTACCTTCTCTTAATACAGAATTATCAACATCAAGAACAGTACAATTAGCTCCAATAAACGAAGGAGCAGCACTACTATAAGCCCATATTTTCCATTCAACAGAAGTGTGAGGACCTTCAGGTTCGCCATTTGTATCTGTAATAACTTCAGAATCTAAAGATGCTGTTGCTTTTAAAACAGCAGAATTGTTACACGATGCAAAAAGACATAATGTAAATAACAGTATTAAATTTTTCATATTTATTTTTGGTTTATTCAAATATAAAAAAATTAATTTATATCAGTCTTCATTTCAGGGTCATATTGACAACATAAAGGCAGGTTGTCATAAGCTTCTTTATTTAATTCATTTAAATCTGTTCCATAACCAGAATTAGAAATAGCCTGATGAATTGATGTTAAATCAATCATTTGATCATCGTATACTAAACTCACTTGTTTAGTTTTAACATCCCAATCAGCTTTCAATACTCCATCCAAAGAAAGTGCAGCAGTCTCAATATTTGATTTACACATTTTGCAATTTCCTTTAACTCCAAAAGAAGTTTCAGTACCCATCAGTTCAACGATTTGTTCTGAATCAGAAATAGATGTTACATTGTTTTCATCAACAGGACTGTTAAATAGTGTTGAGTCTGCTAAAACAAATCCTATTCCTACTCCAACGATTAAGGAGATTACAATTTTTAAATTATTTTTCATGATTTTATATTTAATGAATTGATTCTGTTTTATATTGACAGCAGTCTGGAAGATTATTATAAGTATCTTCTGTTGCCTTTTGCAGGTCAGTGCTATGACCTAATAAAGCAATTTCTTTATGAATGTTATCAAGTTTTATTTTTTTTGAATTATATATTATTGAAACTTTATTTGAAATAATATTCCAATTAACATATTTAACTCCTTTTAATTTTAAAGCACCTTTTTCTATTCTGTCCTTACACATTTCACAAACGCCAGAAACGCTAAAAGAAGTTTTAGCAGACTTGGATGTGATTTCTTGACCAAATGAATAATTAGCTACTAAAAAAAATAAAATTATTATATACTTCATAGTTTTAATTAAAGTTACAATTTAAATCTTAGCCCTAGATAAAACATAGAGCCACTTATTGGTGCATAAATAATAGAGCTATCGAAATCATTTCCAAAGGGATCATTAGCACCAAGTATTGGATTTTTTTGAGTATAACTACCAATATTTTCTCCTCCCACATATGCTTCAAGTTTATTTGAAAACACACGGGTTAGTTGTGAGTTAAATAAATTATAAGATTTAGAATATCCGTTCATAGATGATA
This sequence comes from uncultured Flavobacteriaceae bacterium, assembly GCA_913031655.1. Classification (GTDB taxonomy): domain Bacteria; phylum Bacteroidota; class Bacteroidia; order Flavobacteriales; family Flavobacteriaceae; genus MAG-121220-bin8. The sequence goes on along the minus strand of CAJWFY010000018.1, from coordinate 11,731 downwards.
AAGCAGAATGAAAAGGCAGTCTTTGCTCTCCTATCCAATTATATGTAAAATCATATTTCCATCTTGATCCATTTTCTCCAATAGTTGATGAGAAATCTAAATTTAAAAAAAATCTATTTTTTGGGGTTAAAGGGTTTTGTTTAAATCCAGAATTAAACTGTCTTTTAACATCATAATTCTTATAAGCAGATTTAAAATTAATGTTTGTTGAAATTTCATAATCCAACTCTATCTGAAAACTTCTTGCAAAACTTTTTCCATCTAGATTATAAAAATGAACTTCTCCTTGTTTCTCTATGTCAACAACAACTTGATTTTCAAAATCAGTTACGTAATAATCAATTGTAATATCACCTTCTTTATTATTTAAAGAAAAACCTTGCCTAAAACTAACTCCGTAATTAAAAGCTTTTTCAGGGTTTAGACCATAAAATTTTCCATTATTTTTATTAATATTAATTTTACGCCCAGTGGAAAAAATATTTTGATTTTCTGAAAAAATATTTGAAGCTTTCCTTCCAAAACCTGCAGAAAATCTTAAAACAGACTTTTCAAGTAACATATACCTTAAATGTAATCTTGGAGTTATAAAAGACCCTAAGTTATTATGAACATCGTATCTGATTCCAGCTACTAAACTTAGTTTGTCTAAATTATCATAACTATACTCAAAAAAACCACCAAAAGATCTGTCATTTCTTAAATATTGATTATTCTGAGTATCCACAAGTTCCTCAAACCTATCAAACGAATAATTAAGTCCAACCTTAAATTTATTCATAGTATTGGTTATAATTGAATTATATAATAGACTAGAATAAAAACTATCTTGATTAATATTGTAATTTCTATTTCCAAAAAAAGAAATTTGATCATGATTACTATAAGCCATTTGAAATCCAATAGTCTGATAGGGAATATTTGGATTTACATAACCAAGTTTAAAATTAGAATCAAATCTGTTTGTATTAATTTCACTATTCCAAATAGCAGGAATAGCTCCTGAAGAATTCAACATAGTGTCGTTATATTGTCCCATTGTTTTATCATCCTTCATTAGTCTCAATCCCAAGAAACTTACAAGTCCTTTTTCTGGATCAATATACTGCCACCTGTTAAATAGATTATAGCCTAAAGACTTAGGGCTATCCAAAAAACCATCATAATTTTCATCATGAGATTTTGAATTATCATTTGCATGTAAGAAAAAACCTGAGCTTAATTTTTGGCTAATTTTTTTATTAAAATGAATATTAATTTCATTTCTTCCCATATTTGAGGAAAATAAATTTACAAAAACAGGACTGTCTGTAAGAGGTTTTTTTAATTCTACATTAATTTGGCCTGAAATGCTTTCAAAACCATTCACAACACTACCTGTTCCTTTTGTTATCTGCATGCTTTCAACCCATGTTCCAGGGATGAAAGACAAACCAAAAACTTGTGATGCTCCACGGACCATTGGAATATTTTCCTCTGTAATTAAAATATAGGGGCTTTCTAAACCAAGCATTTTTACCTGTTTAACTCCAGTAATTGCATCAGAAAAACTAACATCAATAGATGGATTAGTCTCAAAACTTTCAGAAATATTACAACATGCTGCTTTTAACAACTCATCGCTACTAACATTAATAATATTTTGAGTTTTAAAGTATGATTTTTGAATAGTTTTTTTTCTTTTATTAACTACTACCTCGTCTAGCTGGTTATTATCAATAACCATTAAATGATTGTATAATTTAATACTAGAAATCTCAACTAAGTCTTCTTTAAATCCAATAAATTTAAATATTAGTTTATTTGAAGTAGTTGAAGATGGCAATGAGTAATCTCCATTACTATTAGTTGTAGCTCCAAACGAAAGATCTTCCCAATATACAGAAACACCCTCAAGAGGAGACTCAATATTTAATTCATTTATGTAAGTAACATTTCCTGAAATTAATTCTTGAGAAAAAATATTGAATGTAAAAAAGGATAAGAATAAGAATATTAAGCCTTTATTCATTTAAATATGTTTTTGAACGTAGTAATGAGTTAACACGAATATCTTCCCAAAACAAATTAATATCAGCCTTATGATAGTCTTTAACCGTTGATAATAACAACCTTTTAACTAACCCCATTTTAGGTAATTTAACCATTACTTTGTCATTTATATTTTCAATTTTAACAGATTTAGGAAAAACCTTATTATTTAAATAAAGAAACCCTTTGTGATCATCGTAAGTGGTAGTATTCTTTTCATCCCAAGTTATTGGATTAGAACAAATTGCACCTTCAATCCAGTCTTTTGAAATGGTATAATTTGCTTTTTTTTCTTTTGAAGCAGACAACACTCTGTAAGTATTCCAAGTAACAAATCCTCCAGTTTGATCAGCACTAGTCATATGATCAATATTTTTAAAATCCTCTTTAGTGATTTTTGTGCCAATTAAATAAGCAGCAATTAATTTTTTTTGAAGTGGTTTTCCATCAAAAAACTCTTTTAATAATCTTTTAGCATGCCCTGCACCTTGACTATGTCCAGCAATGATAATTGGTTTAGAATTATTATACTTACTCAAATAGGTAATAAATGCCTGTCTAATATCTTGGTAAGCCATTTCGTAAGCTTTATCTCCTCCGTTTTTCCAGAAAGACTCTCTAAAAACTCTAAGATGAGCTTGTCTATAAAAGGGTGCATATAAATTACCCACTGAATACCAAGCAGAAGATTGATATTTAATTGATGAACCTAAAACATAATCTCTGGTACTATTGTCATATATATTAGCATTCCATGAAACATCTTTTTTATCTGTAAGCATAGTGGGATAAATAAAAAATATATCTACTGGAAGTTTAGAATTTTCGTTTTCAAAATCTGAAAGCAACTCAAGTTTATTTTCTGGATGAACAGCCCAAGATTTTAATAATTCGTAATCGGGAGCATCTGAGGCCTTAAATTCATTAAAAGATTGACTATTGTATTCGATAGGACTATTACTTTCTGATAATAAACCACAAGATAACAAACTAGATGAGATAATAATTAAAAATATATATTTCATATTTTTTTATATTCAAATATCATGCTAAACTATGTATTCTTTACTATTTTTGATTAAATATAAAATTTTATGAAAAACTTTTTCTTTTTATTAGCCACTTTTTCGATGTTAACAAACTGTAGTGTCCCAAATATGGTTGTAGTCGAACTTGAATCAAAAAGTTCAAGTAATGTTACTGGAAATGTAGTTTTTATTGAAGATGATAAAACCGTTACTATGGTAGCCACCATTAACAACTTAAACCCTGGAGAACATGCTATTCATATACATGAAAAATCAGATTGTTCTTCTAATGATGGAAAATCCAGCGGAGGACACTGGAACCCAACTTTAACAAATCATGGAAAGTGGGGAGATGAAAATGGTTATCATATTGGTGATATAGGCAACTTTACTGCGGATAAAGAAGGTGTTGGAATTATTAATTTTAGCACAGATTTATGGTGTTTAGATTGTGATGATGACAATAAAAATATTATAGGTAAAGCTATTATAGTTCATCAAGGAATAGATGATTTTGTTTCTCAACCTTCTGGAGCAGCAGGCTCAAGAATAAGTTGTGGAGGTATCATATCGAAAAATGCGATTTTAAGATCTAAAGATTAATTACCATTTTCTAGATTTATTGTTTTCTTCTAATTCTATTAGTTGCTCTTCAGACAATACTTTTAAAAATGAGGGGTGTTGTTCAATAGCATATTCAATTTTTTCAACAATATTTTCAATAGAATCGTTATCATAATCAATATCTAGAGGTTTTTTAATCTCCATAGATTGAAGTATGTTTTTCTTTTTAATTCTAATTCCTTTCTTATCAAATGACCTTCTAAAACCATCAATTACTATTGGAATAACAATTGGTTTATATTTCTTAATAATGTGAGCAGTTCCTTTTCTAATTGGCTTATAGGGTGTAGTTGTTCCTTGAGGAAAAGTAATAACCCAGCCATCATCAAGTGCTTTGCCAATACTGCTAATATCGCTCATCTTAACTTGCCTATTGATGTCCTCACCTTTTGATCTCCAAGTTCTATCAATAGAAACTGAACCAACATATGCTAATATTCTAGGAAATATTCCTGATTTCATTGTTTCTTTAGCAGCAACAAAATAAATATTCATTTTAGGTTGCCATAGGTAACCAACATTTTTAATAGAATCCACTCTGCCACTAAGACTGGCATTAAAAACATGAATCATAGCGGCAACATCAGCAAAATATGTTTGATGATTAGAAACAAATAGAACTTTATTTTCAGGAAGTGATTTAACAACTTCTGATCCTTCTATTTTAAGTTTATTAAACTGATTAAATCTTCTGTGTGAAAGGACACCTAGAATACGTATTAACCATTTCTTTACTATAAGAATATGTCCAAAAATATTTCTTTTAAATATAGCCAATTATCAAAATTTTAATTGTTAAATATATTAAGAATTAGTCATATCTATATAAAACTCTATAAATTCATAAACCATCATAGCAGTTGCTCCCCATAAAACTTGATTATCAATTAAATAGCTGGGAACTTCTTGAATATGATTATTGACTGAAACCTGTGATTTAATAATTTTTAAATTAAGTAAATCCTTAAATAATGGTGTAATAATTAATGCTACTTCTTTCTTGTCGGCTTTAAAAGTAAGACTGTTGTCACAATAACCAACATAGGGCTGAACTTTAAAATTACTTGGTGGAATATATAGTGAAGATAATTTATTTACAATATTAATAGATGATGATTTTATACCAATCTCTTCATGAGTTTCCCTTAAAGCAGTTAACTCTAAATTTTTATCTTCCTTATCCATTTTACCACCTGGAAAACTTATCTGATTTGAATGAACTCCCTCATACTTATTTCTAAGTATTAACACCATTCTAGTATTATTATTATTATCAGGATAAAAAAGCATAAGAACTGCAGCTTTTTTACAATCAGAGGGAATTTTTCTGTTTTTCAATAAATTTATTCTAGAGGGAGGAGCCATATTAGACAAAGAATCATGCCCTGGAAGATTAAAATCATTTATTTTTAACAAAATCTTTTTAAAACTATTGAAATGCATTTCTTAAGATTATTACTAATTACTCTTTTTTTCTTCTCCTGTAAAGATATAGGTAATAAAACAGAACCTATAAAATATAAAAAAGAAAAAGTAATCAAAACTTCAATTAAAGTTAAAAAAAAACCGTTTTTATTAAACGATAAAAATGCGATTCCATTCTTTTTTGAATATGGCAAGAAAAATACTGAAAGTAAAGTTAAAATAATTACAAGTTATGGTGATATTGAAATAAAATTATTTAAAAACACACCTTACCATAGATCGAATTTCATTTATTTAATTAAAAAAAATTATTTTAATAATGAATATTTCCACAGAGTAGTTAAAGATTTTATTATTCAAGGAGGAAATTCAGACAATAAAAGTACTTCACTGAAAAGAAGATCGATTGGCAGATATCTATTACCACCAGACACTAAAAAAGGTTACAGACATGATAGAGGGATCATATCAATGCCAAGTAGTGAAATAGAAAACCCCTATAAATTGGCTTCACCCTACGAATTTTTCATTGTTCAAAAATCAGATGGAGCACATCATTTAAATGGCAATTACACCCCTTTTGGGCGTGTAACTAAAGGAATTAATGTTGTAGATGTTATATCTAATTTAGAAGTAGACAAAAGAGAATGGCCATTAGATAACGTTCGTTTTAAAATAGTAATAGTTGAATAGTTTTTTCTTATAATTATTTATATTTTTATAAGAAAAAATAATCATGACTATTATTCAGCTAAAGTATGCCATTGCAATTTCAGAATTTAAAAATTTCACAATAGCTGCAGAAAAATGTTTTGTTACTCAACCTACATTAAGCATGCAAGTTCAGAAATTAGAAAGGGAACTAGATGTAATTATTTTTGATAGGTCAAAAAAACCAATAGAATTAACTGATTTAGGAGCTAAAATAATAGAACAATCAAAAGTGATTGTTAGCGAATCAGAAAAAATGAGAGACGTTCTTGATCAACAAAAAGGTATTATAGGTGGATCTTTTAGAATAGGTATTATACCAACAGTAATGCCTACTCTTCTTCCAATGTTTGCAGGTGAATTAATTAAAAAGTTTCCATTACTTAAGGTTTCATATGTTGAATTACCAACTAAGGAATTAGTTTATGAATTAAAAAATGGTCATTTAGATTTAATTATTGCCGCTACCCCTTTAGAAGATAATGATCTAATTGAAAAACCAATGTATTACGAACCATTTGTTGCTTATTTACCAAAAAACTTTAAGCATTTTGGTAAAAAAGATTTAGTTCCAAAAGATATGTATTCTAATAATTTGTTGCTATTAAAGGACGGTCATTGTTTTAGAAATAGCATTGAAAATCTATGCTTTGACTGTAATGAATACGACGGTAAGTTTGAAATAAAAAGTGGAAGTTTCGAAACACTAACAAATCTTGTTGATGAAGGTTTAGGCATTACTTTTTTACCATATTTACACACATTGAATTTATCTGATAGTCAAAAAACAATGTTACATAGTTTTAAAAAGCCACAGCCAGCTAGAGAAATTAGTCTTGTTTACAAACAAAATAAATTGAAAATCCATATAATTGAAGAAATTTATAGTTTGATACATTCCATCTCTAAGACTAAAGTTCAGTTTAGTGATGTCGAAATTATTAGTCCTCACAAAAATAGAGTAACAAAAAAAGAGTAATTACATTAATGCTCCAACTAAGTGTGGATTATGTTGAGCATAGTTTTTAACCCAAATAATTAGTTCATTATATTCATAAGGCAACAATCTTGAAGATGCTTTAGATAATTCCTTTTTAAATAAAACTGGATTAAAACTTACTTTTTTCAAAACATCTATAGTGTAGTTATAAACAGATCTTGACATAATACAATTTTGCTTATTTTAAATATAATTATAAAAAAGCTTAAAAAAGCTTAAAAAAATGTTAAGATCTTGACCTTAGCTTGATGCTCCACTGAAATGAGAATTCAGAAACAACATCTCCCTGTTGATTAACTCCGTTGGTTTTTATTGTAATAGTTTGTGGAAGTTTAGTAGTAACTGCATCTAAAATTAATTGATCTAAAGCCTTACCCATATCGTAAGTAAATAATATTTTGCCTGTGGCTTTCTTTGTGAAAATAGAGCTAGATCCAACTAATAGCATAGCGATACTATGTCCGCTTCTGTTTATTTTATCCATTAACAGCAATCCTCCGGCCATTTCTGCTGCCATACCTTGAACTGCCCAAAAAAGAGACTTAAAAGGATTTTGATTAATCCATCTATGTTTAACTCTAACTACACAGCTATCTTCGTCCGAAGAATCAACTCTAACTCCACATATCCAAGCTGCAGGTAGAATAAAAAATGATAGAGTATTTTTTATTCTTAATTTAATTTTTTTCATATAAAACTATCTACTTTAAATATATTGATTTTTACAAACAATTACTCCAAGCCTGCCAAATACCGCTCTGCATCTAACGCAGCCATACATCCAGTACCAGCAGCTGTTACTGCTTGCCTATAATCTTTATCTTGAACATCACCAGATGCGAAAACTCCAGGTCGATTAGTATTTGTTGTTTTTCCGTGAGTAACGATATAGCCAGAATCATCCATATCAATTTGACTTTTAAATATATCTGTATTAGGTTTATGTCCAATTGCTATAAAGAGTCCTGTAACCTCTACATCATCTACTTTATTTGTTTGTGTATTAATAATTCTTACACCTTCTACTACATCTTTACCCAAAACTTCTTGAATTTGAGAATGATACCTGAGTTCAATATTACTTTTTGACTCTACTCTATGTTGCATAGCTTTAGAAGCTCTCATTTCACCTTTCCTAACTATCATAGTAACCTTAGAACAAATATTAGCTAAATAAGTGGCTTCTTCAGCTGCAGTATCACCACCCCCAACTATAGCTACGTCTTGACCTTTATAAAAAAAACCGTCACAAACTGCACAGGCAGAAACACCACCACCTTTTAACCTTTCTTCCGATGGAATTCCCAAATATTTTGCTGTAGCTCCAGTAGATATAATTATAGTTTCAGCTTCAATCTCTAATTTTTCATCTACTAAGACTTTATGAATACCACCTTCTACGTCACTAAGAACTACTTTGGTAACTAATCCTATTCTTACATCTGTCCCAAACCTTTCAGCTTGCTTTTGTAAATCTACCATCATTGTAGGTCCATCTACTCCTTGAGGGTAACCTGGAAAATTATCTACTTCTGTTGTTGTTGTTAACTGACCACCTGGCTCCATTCCAGTATATAAAACTGGTTTTAAATCTGCTCTTGAAGCGTAAATAGCTGCAGAATATCCTGCAGGACCCGATCCAATAATCAATGTTTTTATTCTTTCTACTGACATACTATTATTTTAATTATATAAATTTAAAATAATTGAAGCTTTTCTGAGTAGAAAAGTGTAAAAAGTTATCATTATAAATTATTATTATATAAATGTGTTGTAATGTTTGATGATTTTTGAAATAATCCTATATTTGCGCCGCTCACCTCGGGGTGTAGCGTAGCCCGGTTATCGCGCCGCGTTTGGGACGCGGAGGTCGCAGGTTCGAATCCTGCCACCCCGACAAAACTCTTCATAATTAACTGATTTTCAGTAATTTGTGAGGAGTTTTTTCTTTTAGTACCCATATTAGTATCCAAATCAACTAACTTCTTAATGATTTAGTGTTTTTGTTGATCTTATAAGTCTTATTGAAAGACCATAATTAAAATTATATTTATGAAATGAAAAACATCTATATTGCTTTTTTATGCCTTTTTCTTTTTAATACTCACAAGAGTATTTCTCAAACAAATTTTATTGTAATCTTTGTTGATGATATGGGTTATGGAGATTTAGGGTCATATGGCCATCCAACTATCAGTACTCCTAATTTAGATATGATGGCTAGTGAGGGGCAAAAATGGACACAGTTCTATTCAGCCTCCTCTGTTTGTACACCAAGTCGAGCGGCCTTGTTAACAGGAAGATTACCAATAAGGAATGGAATGATTGGAAGTAAATATAGAGTGCTTTTTCAAGATTCCAAGTATGGCTTACCAAGTTCTGAAATAACAATTGCTGAAAGACTAAAAGACAAAGGTTATGTAACAGCTGCTGTTGGAAAATGGCACTTAGGTCACAAAAAAAAATACCTACCACTTCAACATGGATTTGATTATTATTATGGTATTCCCTATTCAAATGACATGGAAAAAGTGAAAGGAACTGAAAATTATATGAGTTTCATGGATGATCCCAACTGGGTTCCCAATACAATGAATTATAATGTTCCCCTTATTGAAGGAAATCAAGTTATAGAAAGACCTGCTGACCAAAATACAATTACAAAGAGGTATTCTGAAAAAGCTGTTGAGTTCATTAAAAAAAATGCTCAAAATAATTTTTTTCTCTATTTAGCTCATAGTTTACCTCACATTCCTCTTTTTGCGTCTAAAGAATTTCTAGGAACTAGTAAAGCTGGTCTCTATGGAGATGTGATAGAGGAGATTGATCATGGTGTGGGATTAATAATTGAAGAACTCAAAAAAAATAATATTGATAAAAGTACTATTATAGTTTTTACATCTGATAACGGGCCTTGGCTTCCATTTAAAACTCATGGCGGCAGTTCAGGACTTTTAAGAGAAGGTAAAGGTACTACTTGGGAAGGCGGTCATAGAGTGCCTGGAATATTTTGGGGAGCTGATATAAAGCCGGGAGTTATAAATGATTTAGGTTCTACAATGGATATTCTACCTACTTTTCTTGAAATTTCAAATTCCAAAAAAATTGATGATAGAATATTGGATGGAATCAGTTTAAAAAATACATTGTACTCAAAGGAGAAATCTAAAAGAGAAAAAGTTATTTTTTATAGGCAAAGAGAAATTCATGCCATAAGACATGGAGATTTTAAAGCTCATTTCATATTATCTGGATCTTATAATTATCCAAAATTGGTTATTAAAGATTTTAATCCAGAAAGTGATTTACTTTTTAATAATTCAATGATACTCTTAGATGGAAGCTCAAAAAAAATAGTTTTAGAAAAACCCTTACTTTATAATTTGAATTTAGACCCCTCAGAAAAATTTAATATTGCTAATGAATATCCTGAAATTTTAAAAAAAATAATTGAAATAAAAGAACAACATGAAAAAAATCTAGTTGTTAAAGATGATTTGTTACTTGAAAGAAACAAAAAAAACATTATTGTTGAACAAGGCTTGTAATAAACTAGAGTCAAGTAGATGTTTTTTTAAATAAACTTATTAAAAATATTCGTTAATATTTAAATGGAATTAAAACCTAAAACTTTAAAAATACATCCAAGTGATAATGTCATCGTTGCTTTAATTGATTTAAAAAAAGGTGAAAAAATATGTAGTTGAATGAATCGTTGAATGTAAATATATATTTAAATCATTAAAATATAAAGAACTATAAAGATTAAAAATATATTACATGAGTATAACCTCTACAAAACAACAAAAAACAAAGTAGGACAACTAATAAATTCAACTCCTGCCACCACGACTAAGATGTTAAAAAACCCTTATTTTCGTTTTGAAATTAAGGGTTTTTTAATGTTTAAATTTTTTATTAAATCCAATACAATTTAAAAGAATGAGATTTTTTTTATAGTAAAAAATAGATTAAATATATAAACATACTGTAAGGCATGTGTGTGGTTTTTTTTATATCTTAACTTTTTAAAATAAATAAAAAAAATTATGAAAAAAATTCTAATAACTTTTATCATGTCGTTTGCGTTTTGTGTAAACACAAACGCCCAACAATGGATTAAAAACACATCCTGTGACAAAAATGCTACTAAAATCGTAAATGAAGCGATTAATCATCTTGCAAATCTTGAGCAATTAATGGCAGTTGGTATGGCAAAGGCTGCTTTAGTTGTGGACAAAGATTGTGAATGTGCAAAATTAGTAATTGCCGCTACATCAAGCAGTAACAAGGTTTGGGGTTCTAGATCGAGTAAACTTCAAAACATTAATGTAGAGTCTTTAACAGGCGTAGAAAAAGCATGGTACTCACTTCTTTCTACTTCTAATGAAAATTATAATGAATCTGTGAAGAAAGCTATTGATATGTATCCAGATAGCCCTTTATTAAACTGGTTTGAAACAAGTAATAACGATTGGAATTCTTACAAAAAATTTGCTTCTAATTTTCCTAGAAATGCATCAGCCGCATATAATATGATGGCATATGCACATGCAAGAGGAGAATATAGTGGAAAGCCAGATTTTAATGCTGCTTATCAATCTATATCAAAATCTTTAACAATGCATGACGGACCTAACGCATTAGATTCACAAGCAGAAATTGCAGCTATGGAAGGTGATTATCAAAAAGCATTTGACACACAATTAAAAGCATATGACTTAGCCACCTTCGCATCTCCATATCAACCAAAATTACTTACATACTTTAGAAAATTAAATAAAGAAGATGTAACAAAAAGTCTAAAAGAAGCTCAGGTTAATGTTCAAAAAGCTATTGAAGACCAGAATCTAGATGAGTGGAAAAAATATATTTTCGATGATATGAAATTAACAACAGGAGATTCAAGTTT
>CAJWFY010000017.1 GCA_913031655.1 uncultured Flavobacteriaceae bacterium | reverse complement strand
AACTAAAAGGTTCTTACAAAGGTATAAGGTGGGTTATAATTGGTTTTCTATCCTTTGTATTCTTACTAGTTGTTTTAAAAAAATTAAGTGTTTCATGAAACAATTTTTATTAGTTTTTTTGGGTGGAGGACTTGGTAGTGTATTTCGATATTTAATTTCAAGAGTATCTATTTTTAGCTATTATAAATTTCCTTCTTCAACACTAATTTCAAACGTCATCGGATGTTTTATTTTAGGTCTAGTTCTTGGATATGCAATTAAAAACAATCATTTAAACTCTCCACAAACAATCTTACTTGCAACAGGTTTTTGCGGAGGTCTAACTACTTTCTCAACATTTGCTTATGAAAATATAGAATTCATAAAAAGCGGGGAGCTTAGTCAATTATTTTTTTATTCATTAATTTCTATTGTACTTGGTTTTTCAGCTGTTTTTGTTGGTCTGCAACTTGTAAAATAACTTTCATTATTGATTAGGATTTGTGCAAATTAACAATTTTACCCCCCTCATTTTATTATTATACAAAAAGTAATACCTATAAATTACATTATTAATAAAAATACCTAAAATTTGATTATTTATTTTAGTAATAATTTATCATTTCTTTAAGTTTGTTAAGAATATTTTATAAAAAAGTATTCTTAATTACTAATAATTTAAAAATGAGAAAGATTAAAGTTAAAAACTTAATAATCACTACCACTTTACTAAACTTTATTATTACAATGTTCAATACAAACACGTTTTACGCACAAGATCTGGGAGCTGATTTAGTAAGTTCTTATGTTTGGAGAGGAACTCAATTTGGTTCTGGGCCACATATTCAACCTTGGGTTTCGTTAAGTAAAGGTGACTTAGAATTAGGAGCATGGGGAAGTTTTCCAATAACTGCTAACGGAGGGGGTAATGAACTTGATTTATATGCTAGTTATTCATTTGAGTCATTCAAAATCACTTTAACTAACTATACTTTTCCTGGTGAAGGAGGTTTATATAGTTCAAATGAAGGGCTATTCAAGGGAGACTACTTAGAAATTTCTGGTTCTACTAAATTAGGACCAATTAATCTTATGGTTGGATATTTTACTGAAATTGAAGCACTATATATTGAGACTTCATTTATAATTGGTCCAGTTGAAATAGCGCTAGGCTACGGAGATGATTCTAAAGACCCTTGGTATGTTAAAAAAGGAGATGATTTATGTAACGTATCGTTTGGAGGTTCAAAAGATATTAAAATTTCTGAAGATTACTCTTTACCAATATTTGGATCATTAGTATATAATCCAAACTCTGAAGCTGCGTTTTTAATATTTGGAGTAAATTTTTAACACAACCTTAATTTAAAATAAAAAATTATGAAAAAAATTGAAGCAATTATTCGAAAATCAAAATTTACAAATGTTAAAAAAGCTCTACACGACGTAGAAGTTAATTTCTTTTCCTACTGGGATGTAACTGGTGTAGGTAACGAAAAAGAAGGTCATGTTTACAGAGGGGTCACCTATAGCACAACAGATATTCAAAGAAGATATTTATCAATTGTAGTTTCTGAGCCATTTGTTGAAAGAACAATAAATGCTATCATAGAATCTGCATATACTGGAGATGTAGGTGATGGTAAAATATTTATTCTTCCAGTGGAAGAAGCTTATAGGATAAGAACAAAGGAAACAGGTAAAACATCACTAAACTAATTTAATCATGGAATTATTAACTATTAACAACGTATGGATGATGATCTGTACAGCCCTTGTATTTGTTATGCATTTAGGATTCTCGTTTCTTGAGATTGGACTTACAAGACAAAAAAATACTATCAATATATTATTTAAAAATTTTTTTGTTATCACATCTGGATTAATCATTTACTGTTTAGTAGGATTCAATCTAATGTATCCTAGTGAATGGATAATTGATGGGGTTCTTGGAAATATTGTTACTGGACTTGATTCAATAGCCGCAACAGATCTTTCATACAACGAAGGGTATACATACTGGACTGACTTTCTGTTTCAAGGTATGTTTGCTGCAACTGCAGCAACCATAATTTCTGGAGCTGTAGCAGAGAGGATTAAAATTAATTCTTTTATCTTAATTGCAATATTATATGTAGCTATTGTCTATCCAATTGTAGGATCTTGGCAATGGGGAGGTGGATTTTTTAGCACATTTATTTCAGAAGAGTTGGGCTTCTATGACTTTGCTGGATCAACTCTAGTTCATTCTGTTGGAGGTTGGGGAGCGCTAGTTGTTATTTACTTTTTAGGAGCTAGAAAAGGTAAATTTGACACAAATGGTAATCCTTTGGCAATCCCTGGATCAAATCTTCCACTTTCTGCAGCTGGAGTATTAATTTTATGGCTTGGATGGTTTGGTTTTAATGGAGGTTCTGTACTTTCTGCTGATCCATCATTAACATCTCTTGCCTTAGTAACTACATGTTTATCTGCTGCTTCTGGAGGTATTGGAGCTGCTGTTTTTTCTAGAATTTTATATAAAAATCTAGATCTAACAATGTTTATGAATGGAGTTTTAGGAGGTCTTGTTGGTATAACAGCAGGGGCTGATCAAATGTTACCAACTTCAGCAATACTAATAGGCTTAATCGCTGGGATTATTGTAGTTCTCTCTGTTGCTCTTTTAGATAAATGTAAACTTGATGACCCAGTAGGAGCAATCCCCGTACACCTTTTCTGTGGAATGTGGGGAACTTTAGCTGTTGGAATCTTTGGAAATATGGCTAGTTTTGATCAATTCATGATTCAACTTGCTTGTATTGGAATTACTGGTTTATTTTGTATAATTTCATCTACTATTATTACATTATTTGTTAGAGCTACTATTGGATTAAGAGTTGATAAAAAAGAGGAGGAAAAAGGTCTTGATTTAGCAGAACATGGAACACGCGCATACGGAGACTTTTCTATAAACTAAAAAATTATAACTATTTTCATGATAAATTAAATTTCATGAAAAAAATAAACTTAATAAAACTGCAATGTGTTCTTTTTTTCACATTGCAGTTTTTTTTCAACTATTCACAAGATAATATTAGTCAAGGGCCATTTGAACAATTAATCATTAGGAATGTTACTCTAATAAATGGAAATGGAGCCCCCCCTACTGGACCTGTAGATATTGTTGTAGAAAAAAATATAATTACAAAAATTCAAACAGTTGGATATCCTGGCATAAAAACAAATAGAAAAGGACCTAAGCTTAATAAAAATGGAATGGAAATTGATTGTTCAGGAATGTATTTACTCCCTGGACTTATTGATATGCATGGCCATATTGGAGGAAAATCTCAAGGAGCAAGCCCAGAATATGTTTTCAAATTATGGCTGGCACATGGAATTACAACAGTGAGAGAACCCAGTGGACGTGGGATTGATTTCACCTTAGATTTAAAGAAAAAAAGTGAGAAAAATAAAATTATAGCTCCTAGAATTTTTTCATATACTGGTTTTGGGTCTGGCGATGAGACATCTGCGGAAATTAATGACCCGGAAGGAGCAAGAGAATGGGTCAGAAAAAATGCCAAAAAAGGAGCTGATGGAATTAAGTTTTTTGGTTCTTCTCCAGAAATAATGAAAGCGGCCTTAGACGAAAACAAAAAGTTGGGATTAAAATCAGCATGTCACCATTCTCAAATGAGTGTAGCTAGGTGGAATGTTCTTAACTCTGCTAGAGCTGGATTAACTACAATGGAACACTGGTACGGTTTGCCTGAAGCTTTATTTTCTGACAAGACAATTCAAAATTATCCTGCAAATTACAACTATCAAAATGAACAACATAGATTTGAAGAAGCAGGAAAACTCTGGGAACAAGCTGCAAAACCCTATTCAGATCACTGGAATAATGTAATGAATGAATTGATTGATTTAGATTTTACTATTGACCCTACTTTTAATATATACGAAGCAAGCAGAGATTTACACAGAGCCAGAAGAGCAGAGTGGCACGAGGACTACACTTTACCTTCACTTTGGAAGTTTTATGAACCAAGTAAAATTTCACATGGTTCATACTGGCATTATTGGGGAACTGAACAAGAAGTAGCATGGAAAAAAAATTACCAGTTATGGATGACTTTTATCAATGAATATAAAAATAGAGGAGGAAGAGTTACGGCTGGATCGGATTCTGGATTTATTTATCAGTTATATGGTTTTGCTTATATCAGAGAATTAGAGTTGTTAAGAGAAGCCGGCTTTCATCCTCTAGAAGTTATTAGAGCTGCTACTTTAAATGGTGCTGAAGCATTAGGAGCTGATAAGTTAATAGGCTCAGTTGAAGTTGGGAAAATGGCTGATTTTTTAATAATTGAAGAGAATCCTTTAGAAAATTTAAAAGTTTTATATGGAACTGGTGCAATTAAACTAAATAAAGACAATAAAGTAACCAGAGTTGGAGGAGTAAAATATACAGTTAAAGATGGAATAATCTACGACTCTAAAAAACTTTTAAATCAAGTAAAAGAAATGGTAAAAAAAGCTAAGAGAGAAGAAGGCTTTGAATTAAAGCAGCCAGGAATAAATTAATGTTTTATACTTTTAATTTTTATTAAATTATTCAAAAAGTCAATAGTTTTAATATTAAAAAAAACTGGTTTCTCTACATTAACAACATGTCCACATCCTGGAACAACTAATAGCTTTGAATTTTTATGTTCTTTAGATAAAATTTTAATAGATTCTAAAAACATGTAATCCTCTGATCCCATCACATATAGAATAGGTATTGAAAGTTCAACCTGTCTAAAAAGCTTCAGCAATGGATTTAAATCTGAAGTTAATCTGAACCACCTAATAAATTCTTTCTGATAAAGTTTCTTAGCTTCATTAATAAATAAAATCCTAGATTCTTTGTGGTTTTTATAAGGCATTAAGATAAAAGCAAGAAGTTTATATATCCAAATATAAGGGACTACAGATTTAAAAATTGAACCAATTTTCATTAAAAATTGAGATCTAAAATTAAGTTTCATAATAGCACCACCGAGAATCATACTCTTGACCATTTTCGGGTAAATTTCAGCAATATGTCTAATTAAAATTGTTCCAAGAGAAATACCTACAAAATGCGAACTTTTAATTTTTTCTTTTTTTAAAACCTCAACTATATCGTTAGCAATTGAGGAAAATGTATATCTGGATTCAAAAACGTTTTTAATATTATATTTAGACTTTCCATGTCCTCTTAAATCTAACAACAATACATTAAAGTGTTTTTTGTAATCACGTATTTGTTTATACCATATTGATGAACTCCCTCCTGCTCCATGAACAAAAGTCACCCATTCTTTAGAAATATTATTTTTATAAATGCTATAATTAATCATAACTAGCTAATAAATTTTCCATCTCTTTTTGAAGTATACTTGCTACTTTAAAAGCTTCAATTAAATAATTCTCATCATTACTTGCATAAATAATTGATCTTGACGAGTTAACTAATAATCCAACTTTATTATTTGCTCCATTTTCAAAAGTTTCTTTAAGACTCCCACCTTGAGCACCAACTCCAGGAATAAGCAAAAAATTATTAGGAACAATTTTACGAATATCTTTTAAATAATCTGATTTTGTAGCACCTACTACATACATTAGATTATGAGAGTTTTTCCATTGCTTTGATTTATGTAAAACTCTTTCAAATAGAGAGTTTTCTAAATTTGGGAATAACTGAAAATCTTCAGCACCTTTATTTGAAGTAAGTCCTAATAAAATAGTTTGTTTGTTTTTATATTTTAAAAATGGCTCTATAGAATCACTTCCCATGTAAGGAGAAACTGTTATAGAATCAAACTCTAAAGTCTTAAAAAAAGCTTGGGCATATTTATCAGACGTGTTACCAATATCTCCTCTTTTAGCATCGGCTATTGTATAAAGAGATGGATAATTTTGGTTGATATAATTAATTGTCTTTTCTAATGTAATCCATCCTTTGGAGCCGTTAGCTTCATAAAAAGCTGTATTAATTTTTACAGCTACAATTAGCTCATTTAAAGAGTCCAATAATTGTTTATTAAACGAAAAAATTGGATCTTTTTCTTTCAATAAGTGATTTGGAATTTTAGAAATATCAGAATCTAGACCCAAGCATAAAAAAGATTTTTTAAACTTAATTTGATTTTCTAAATTCTCTAAATTCATAATTATTTTATTAAAACACTTCTTCTGAATTTTTTAACATCTCTGAGTTTTGTACGAGCTTTAATTCATCAACAATTTTTTGAATATCCCCGTTAACAATATTTTGAAGATCATATAAAGTTAATCCTATTCTATGATCCGTAACTCTTCCTTGTGGATAATTGTAGGTTCTAATCTTAGCTGACCTGTCTCCAGAAGAAACCATTGAGTTTCTTTTTAAAGAGTCTGCTTCAAGTTTTTTATTTAATTCTAATTCATACAAGCGAGATCTCAAAACTTTTAAAGCTTTATCCTTATTTTTATGTTGAGATTTTTGATCTTGACACTGTGCTACAATTCCAGTTGGAGTATGAGTTAACCTAACAGCTGAATAGGTTGTGTTAACTGATTGACCGCCAGGTCCTGAAGAGCAAAAATAATCTATCCTAACATCATTCATATTAATTTCAACATCAAATTCTTCTGCTTCTGGTAATACCATAACAGTAGCAGCTGAGGTATGTACTCTCCCTTGAGTTTCTGTTTGAGGAACTCTTTGCACCCTATGAACTCCGGATTCAAATTTTAACATACCGTATATATCATCTTTACCTGAAACTTCAAAAATTATCTCTTTATACCCACCTGATGTTCCTGAATTAGCATCAACTAAACTTACTTTCCAACCTCTACCTTCACAAAACTTTGTATACATTCTAAATAAATCTCCTGCAAAAATACTAGCTTCATCACCTCCAGTTCCAGCTCTTAATTCAATAACTACATTTTTTGAATCGTCAGGATCCTTAGGAATTAATAAAAACTTTATTTCCTCCTCTAGATTAGAGATTTTCTTTTTAGCTTCACTAAGCTCATCAGAAGCCATTTCTATCATTTCCTTATCCTTTTCATTCTTACATATATCCTCTGCTTCTTTAATATTTAAAAGTAATTCTTCATATAACTTCTTCTTTTCAATTATTAAACCTAATTCTTTGTAATCTTTATTTAAGCTGACATACCTCTTTTGATCCGAAATAATGTTGGGTTGAATAATAAGATCTGAAACCTCATTGAATTTTTGTTGTACTATGTTTAGTTTATCTAACATTATTTTATAAAAATACTTTATTTATTTTTTGAGTAAACTGTTAATAATTATAGACTCCATTTTCGGAGCTAATTGTTAATTTTTTTTCTTTACTAGGTTCCACCCTACCAATAACCTTAGCATCAACTCCAAAAGATTTTGAAATTTCCACTATTTTGCTTGCAAACTCAGGTTTGACATATAATTCCATTCTGTGACCCATATTAAAAACTTTATACATTTCTTCCCAGGAGGTATTAGATTCCCTTTGAATAATTTTAAATAAAGGAGGGGTTTCAAATAAATTGTCTTTTATAATATGTAAATTTTCAATAAAATGTAAAATTTTAGTTTGTGCTCCTCCACTACAATGAACCATTCCATGAATTGTTTTAGAATCAAACTGATCTAAAATTCTTTTTATAATAGGAGCATAAGTTCTAGTTGGAGACAGAACTAGTTTTCCTGCATCAGTATCTAGGCCATTAATTTTTTCATTAATATTTAATGATCCAGAATAAACTAGTTCCTTTGAAACATTTGGATCAAAACTTTCAGGATATTTATCAATTAAATTCTTATTAAACACATCATGGCGAGCAGATGTTAATCCATTACTTCCCATTCCACCATTATAAAAATTTTCATAATTAGCTTGTCCGAAAGATGATAATCCTACAATGACATCTCCTTCAGAAATGTTTGCATTATCAATGACACTGGATCTTTTTATTCTAGCAACAACAGTGGAATCAACTATAATTGTTCTAACTAAATCTCCAACATCGGCAGTTTCTCCCCCTGTTGACTTAATATTAACTCCATATGATGCCATTTCTTTAATTAACTCCTCAGTTCCCTCAATAATAGCTTTAATAACCTCACCTGAAATTAAATTTTTATTTCTTCCAATAGTTGAAGACAATAAAATATTATCTGTTACTCCAACGCATAATAAATCATCAAGATTCATTACCAAAGCATCTTGCGCAATCCCTTTCCAAACTGATATATCGCCTGTTTCTTTCCAGTAAACATAAGCTAACGAAGATTTGGTACCCGCACCATCAGCGTGCATTACCAAACAGTAATCCGGATCATTTGATAAATAATCTGGAACAATTTTGCAAAAAGCTTTCGGAAATAATCCTTTATCAATATTTTTTATAGCATTGTGCACATCTGTTTTATCAGCTGATACACCTCTTTGCATATACCTGTTTGAAGATTCTAGACTCATTATAATAACAAAGATACAAGTTAAGATTATCTTTTAAAATTAATTTCATCATGATAATTAATAATTAAAAAAATGAATTTACACTAATTGAAAATTATTATTTATTAATACTTAGAATTATGAAATTATAAATTTTGTATATCAAAATATATATAATTCATAAAAATACCAGTTGTTTACATCTTTTAAAAACATAAGTGTTTAAAAATCAATATTATATTATAATTTTAAAGAACATTAACTATAAATTAATTTATCATAATGAGTAAATCTAAATTAGAATACATTTGGTTAGATGGTTATAAGCCAACACAAAATATGAGGAGTAAAACTAAAGTTATTGAAGATTTTAGTGGAAAAATTGAAGACTGTCCAATATGGTCTTTCGATGGTTCTTCTACAAAACAAGCAAAAGGTGTCTCTTCAGATTGTTTACTTAAACCTGTGGCAGTTTATCCAGATCCTGATCGAATTAATGGCTACTTAGTTATGACAGAAGTTTTGAATTCTAAGGGTGAAGCTCATGAGTCAAATGCTAGAGCAACTATTGATGATGATGATAACGATTTCTGGTTTGGTTTTGAACAAGAGTACTTTATTATGGATTCCGACACTCAACTTCCCTTAGGTTTTCCTGTGGGTGGATATCCTGGTCCTCAAGGAATGTATTATTGTTCTGTTGGAGGAAGAAACACACATGGTCGTGACTTAGTTGAAGAACATGCAGATCAATGTATTGAAGCTGGATTAAATTTTGAAGGAATAAATCAAGAAGTAGCTAGCGGTCAATGGGAATTTCAGTTATTTGCTAAAGGGGCAAAAAAAGCTGGAGATGAGATGTGGATAGCAAGATATCTTTTAGATAGATTGACTGAAAAATATGGATATTACATAGAATACCACCCTAAACCAATTAAAGGAGATTGGAATGGTAGTGGAATGCATGCTAATTTCTCAAATACATTACTAAGAACTTGTGGTTCTCAAGAAACATATGAAGCAGTTTGCGAATCATTTAGACCAGTTGTTAAAGAACACATTGAAGTATATGGTCAGTTTAATGAACAAAGGTTAACTGGACTTCATGAGACCGCATCAATACATGACTTTAGTTTTGGAATATCAGATAGAGGAGCTTCAATTAGAATTCCTATCATTACAGTAGAAAAAGGCTGGAAAGGTTGGTTAGAGGATAGAAGACCAGCTTCAAATGGTGATCCATATAAAATTGCTGGAAGAATAATAAAAACAGTAAAATCAGCAAAGGTTTAAGTTATAAAACTCTGTAAAAAAAAGTACTTAAGAAATTAGGTACTTTTTTTTTACATTATAATGTAATATATATATCCCACATAAGCAGATAAGATCACAAAACCTTCAACCCTACCAAGAACAAACTTTTTTGGAAAAAATATTAATGGAAAAATTATTGCAGAAAAAAACAACATCACATAAATATCAAAGTTTATAATATTCAAATCATTAACTATTAAAGGAGAAATAATTGATGTAATTCCTAAAACTGCAAAGACATTAAATATATTAGATCCCAACAAATTTCCTATTGAGATACCTTTTTCTTTCTTAACAATTGCAACCATTGAAGTAGCAAGCTCAGGAATACTTGTCCCTATTGATACAACTGTAATTCCAATGATTCTTTCACTTACACCAAATGAATTAGCTAAATCTATTGCCCCTAAAATGAACCAATCTGAACCTAAATAAAGAAAAATCCCTCCTACTATTAAAAATAGAATAGATTGTGACATTGATTCAACAGGATTAACTTCTAAATCAACATCTTCTTCACTACTATGTTGTTTTTTAATTAAAAAAGAAATTGTAATAATTAAAAGAACAATTAAAATAACTCCTTCTAAATTACTTATTATTTTATCTGATATTATAATAAAAAAATAGACTGCCGAAAACATCATAATTGGCCAATCATACTTATAAATATCCTTACTAATATTAATTGGAGAAAATAATATAGTCAAACCTAATACCAAACCTAAATTAGCAATGTTTGAACCCACAACGTTTGAAATAGCTAGATCTGAAGAGCCAATTAGTGCTGATTTAATACTTATTATTAATTCGGGAGCAGAAGTTGCTAGAGAGACCACAGTTAATCCAATCAAAAGTCTTGGAACATTAAATTTTAAAGAAATTGAAACAGCAGATTTTAATAATAGATTAGCTCCTAAAACAAGAACGATTAATCCAGCTGATAATAAGTAAATAGAATTTAAATCCATATTTTAAAGTTTGTAAAGATAACACATGAATTGTATATTGGACGCTTATGAAAAAAATATTTAAAATTATAGCATATTTTAATAGATTAATACTACCTAGTCTTACCAAAAATGGAGTAGATCCAATTAAAGCTTCAAAATTTCAACTTCTTTTATTAGGTTGGAGATATTACATAACCAAAAGCAGTCTTTAAAACATTTATTTCAACTTCTCAAATGTTTGATTTTCTTCAAGTTTTGACATCCTAGAATTAATAGCTTGTTTGTCCTTATCGACAATAATAGCGACTACTTCCATTTTTAAAATATTAAAATCACTAGGAATATCATAACTGAAGGATTTTTCATAGATACTTCCACTTTGTGTAGATGAAGATTCTATTTCGTCACCCAAAACTGCTGTCAGAGATTCTCTTAACACATTATCGTGAATGAAACTTTTAGAAACAGATTGATTATTTGAATTTGTATATCGTTCAAGCTCAGAGAAATAAGATGTAAAATTAATTTGATCTTCGACAATTTCGTTCTCTAGAACAAATACTACTAATTTCAAATCAGCGTACGGAAAACCAAATTGAGTTTTTACCTTTAGACTTAGAGTTCTGTCATTAAGTGAAGATTCCATAGCTAATCCTATTTTCCTTGGAGAGCCTAATAAACCAGTTACTGCACCTAAATTATTTGGCTGGTCTCCATCCCATTTAGCGTTTCTATTTAATCGTACATGCGGATAACTATTAACCGAAAATGCGTTGGTTAAAGCACTTGATTTGGAAATTTGCATATTATCTCCGACATGAACAGCTACAACAGATATTTGACTTGTTTCTTCTTTTAAAAGTTTAATTGCTTGCGAAACCCTAGGACACCATCCGCACCAAGTTCCAGTGTAATCTTCAACCAAAACATTAGTTTTATAATTAGTGATCTTTGGTATTATATTAAATTTTTTCTGGACACTTATTAATTGTTTGTATGTTGCATAAACAGAATAATCACCTAAATCTCCATCAAAAGTATTGCCTGAAATCTCTTGATTGTTTACAAAGAATTTACAGCTATTAGTTAAAACTTTATTTTTATCACTCAAAACTTCAAAAACCGCTTTATTATTAAGCTCTACATATTCACTAGATATAGACAACTTAATGCTTTTTACTACTTCTTCTGAGTTTATTACAGCATTATTATCATCATCTCCTCCTCCGCTACAAGAAGCTAAAGAGAAAAGAAAAAAAACATAAAACGAAATATTGATTAAATTTTTCATAAATATTACACTAATTTAATTATTTTAAAATAAACATTAGTTTTACATTAACTATGGATCTAAATTATTTCAAATTAACAATAATAATCCTGTTTTTTACTCATTCTATTTATTCACAAACTAATATCCCCTCAATATACATTAAAACTCTTAACGGAAAGTCAATTAATTCTAAATCTACTTTAAATCAAAACGGATTGACAGTCTATAGTTTTTGGGCAACATGGTGTGTGCCATGCATTAACGAGTTGGATGCAATACATAATGAATTTGATAAATGGGAAAAGACTAATGTTAAGTTAGTAGCTGTTTCTACTGACGATTCTAGAACCAAAAGAAGGGTAAGGCCATTAATTAACGGAAAAAACTGGAAATTTGATGTTGTATTAGATGAAAATCAAAAATTCAAAAGAGCTTTAAATATAAGTGGCATTCCACACACAATTGTAGTGAGAGGTTCAGAAATAATTTATAGAAGAATTGGATATAAACCTGGAGATGAAAGCAATTTGTATGATTTCTTATTGAAAAACTCAAAAAAAGTGATTGATTAATTATGAAAAAAAAAATTAGTCCTTTATTAATACTATTTGCAGTTTTAAATAGTTCTTTTATTAATTCTCAACTATTAAAAAATTTAACATCATCCTATGAATCTTTTTCAGCATATTATTTGGATGATTCTAAAACTGGAAATTTTAATTACGATAATCGATTTCGTTCTAATAATTATTTAAATATTAAATCTATTATATCAGAAAACTGGAATTTAGAATTACAAATTGAATCATACTCTCCTGATGCTCTTCTTAATTATTCTCCAAATCTTAAGGATACTGGCGTTTCAACATTTAAATTTCAGTATGTCAATGAAAAAATAGATTTCACTATAGGTAATTTTTATCAACAATTTGGAAGTGGAATGATACTAAGATCATGGGAAGATAGAAATTTAGGTATTAATAATTCTATAAGAGGAATAAATGCAAATTATAGAATAAATGATCAAATTAATTTAACTGCTATTTATGGATCTCAAAAAAAAGGATTTAAATATTCTAAAGGGTACATATTAGGTTTCGATACAGAAATCGATATTTCACAAATTTTTAAAAATAATTCAACATTTATTCTAGGACTAAGTTATGTGGGAAGAAATGATAACGAAACTACAGGAACAACTTATCAAAATACAACAAACTTGTATTCGGCTAGGATTGATTTTTCATCTTCAAGTTATTATACAAATATTGAAATAATAAGTAAATCGAAAGATCCGATCATGCTGTTTCAAAAATTATCTGATAATTTTGTTAAAAAAGGTTCTGCTTTTTTGTTTAACACAGGGTTTATAAAAAATGGATTTGGAGCTGACATTACTTTTAGAAGGCTAGAAAACATGTCTATTTATTCAGAAAGAATTGCCTTTGGAAACACTTTTAACGAGAGTATTGTTAATTATCTCCCCGCTTTAACCAAACAACATGATTATTCTTTAACTAACATCTATACTTATCAATCCCAACCTAATGTTGCATTTATAGATCCAGGTCTGATAAAGGTAGGTGAGACTGGTTTACAATTAGATTTATATTACTTCATGAAAAAGGAAACATCTTTAGGTGGGAGATATGGTACAAACCTAGCACTGAATGCCTCTTTCTGGAATAATATTGACGGGAGCTTTGATTTCAATAATAAAAACTACAGTACAAAGTTTTTTGGAAATGGAGAAAAATATTTTTCAGAAATAAGTTTAGAAATAAGAAAAAAATGGTCTCCAAAACTTGATAATATTATATTATTTGTGAATCAATTCTACAATAAAAAATATATTGAAGAAAAATCTGGTGAAATAAATTCTAAAATATTAGTTATTGAAACCACTTATAAATTAAACAAAAACAAATCATTAAAATTAGATCTTCAAAACATGTCTACCAAAGATGACAATAAAGATTGGCTTGCATTTGGACTTGAATATAATTTAAATTCTGCTTTATCTCTATATGTTTCTGATATGTATAATTATGGAAATACAATTAAAGAAAATAAGATTCATTATTATAATTTAGGCGCAAGCTATAATAAAGGAATTAATAGATATACCATCAATTATGGAAGGCAAAGAGGTGGGTTGATATGTTATGGCGGTATTTGCAGATATGTGCCAGAAAGTAACGGCTTAAGCTTTGGAGTTACTACTTCATTTTTCTAAAACTTAATTAATTACTCCTAGTTTTTTTCCAATTTTCTCAAATGCATTTAACGCTTGATTAATTTGTTCAGTAGAATGAGAAGCTGATAACTGAACCCTAATTCGTGCTTCTCCTTTTGGAACTACGGGAAAAAAGAAACCAATTACATAAATACCCATATCTAGAAGTTCAGCTGACATTTTTTGGGCTAAGTGATCATCGTAAAGCATCACAGGAACTATAGGGTGATTACCAGGCTTAATGTCAAAACCTAATTCTATCATACCTTCTCTGAAAATTTTTGTGTTACTTTTTAATTGGTTCAAAAAAGAATTATCAGATTCAAGAATATCTAAAACTGCTAAAGACGCTCCTACAATAGAAGGAGCTAAAGTATTAGAAAATAAATAGGGTCTAGATTTCTGTCTAAGTATTTCTATTATTTCTTTTGGGCCACTTGTAAAACCTCCTGAAGCACCCCCAAGAGCTTTACCAAGAGTTCCTGTTATAATATCTACACTTCCCATTACACCCAGTTCTTCGTGAACTCCTCTTCCTGTTTTTCCGATAAACCCAGTTGAATGACATTCATCTGACATAACAATTGAATCATACTTTTCAGCTAGTTTACAAATTTCATCTAATTGAGCTAACGTTCCGTCCATAGAAAAAACTCCATCTGTAACAATTATTCTATTTCTACATTTACTAGTTTTTTTTAGTTGAGACTCTAAATCATCCATATCATTATGCTTATATCTAAACCTTTGTGCTTTACATAACCTAACACCATCAATAATCGAAGCATGATTTAATGAGTCACTAATAATTGCGTCATTAGCATCGAACAGGGGTTCAAACAAGCCTCCATTAGCATCAAAAGCAGCAGCATATAAAATAGTGTCTTCAGTACCTAAAAAATTAGAAATTTTACTCTCTAGAGCTTTATGAATATCTTGAGTTCCACATATAAATCTTACAGAAGCCATTCCAAAACCATGAGAATCCAATGTGTCTTTAGCTTTTTGTATAACTATAGGGTTTGATGCTAAACCTAAATAATTATTTGCACAAAAATTCAAAACACTCTTACCTTCACTAACTTCTATATTAGAATTCTGTTTAGACTCAATAATTCTTTCACTTTTATAACGACCAGAATTTTTAATATCCTCTAATTCAAGCTTTAGTCTGTTCTTAATAGATTCGTACATTTGTTAAAATTAATTTGAATAAAAATAAACTATTATTTTAAATAAATGCAGAGAATATTAATTACTGGCGCTCTTGGTCAATTAGGTCTTGAGTTTATAAAATACTTTGAAAAATCTGATGTTTATGTTCTAGCAACAGACATAAGAACCCCAAGCGAAAAACTTTCTTGTGAGTTTGAAAAAGCTGATGCATTAGACAAAGACAGATTAGATCAGTTAGTGAAAAAATATAAAATAAACACAATATATCATCTTGTTGCTGTTCTTTCAGCTAACGGAGAAAAAAACCCATTTAGTTCATGGAATTTGAATATGAATAGTTTTCAAAATATTGTTGAAATTTCTTTAGATAATAATATAAAAAAAATATTTTGGCCAAGTTCAATTGCAGTTTTTGGAACCGATTCTAATTTAGATTTTGTTTCTCAAAATCCCAGTATGAGTCCTGAAACCATATATGGAGTTTCAAAACTTGCAGGTGAAAAATTATCAAGCTACTATTTTAATAAATTTGGATTAGACATTAGGTCTTTGAGATATCCTGGAATAATATCAACTGACACATTACCAGGTGGAGGAACTACAGATTACATAATTGAAATGCTTAATGCAGCTAAAAATAAATCAGACTACACCTGTTTCTTAAGTGAAGAAACCAAACTTCCTATGATGTATATAGATGACGCCATTGACGCTGCAATAAAACTAATGTCCGTAGAAAGAAAAAAACTTACAATATCAACATCATATAATGTGACCGGATTTAGCATTACTCCATCTGAACTTGAGAATCAAATAAGATCTAGAGGTTTTGATATAAAAATAGATTACAAACCTGACTTTCGTCAAAAAATTGCTAATTCATGGCCCAAAAAAATTGATGACTCAAGTTCAATAAAAGATTGGGAATGGTCGTGTAATTTCGGAATTAAAGAGACTTTAGATAGAGTTTTTAGTTGAGTTTAATCCATTTATTCTCAGAGTTCAACTCAAATTCTCCAACAAAAGTTTTATTCCAAGAATCTGGGTTAATTAAAGACAAAAAATAAGTTTCATTATCATTTAAATAAAGAAAGTATTTTTCTCCTATTAACGGTTCAAAAGAAAACTTAGAATTATAAATAATTTCATTCCACTTATAATCATCTAATAAACTTTTATACTCTTTTTTTAGTTCAGTAAACTTTAAACTTATATTTTTATTTACTTTCCCTACACCTCTTTCTTTCCAACTCTTATTGTCTTCAATTTTAATTGATGGAGCTCCAACATTACTTCCATATGGAAGAAGGTGAGCGTCATACTTTTCGTTTAAAGAATCGTAAACTATACTATCAGGTTTTTTCTTTGACATAAAATAAAAAAGCAAATTTAATTTATTCTTCTTTAAAAAGAAACGTAATAGTATTAAAAAAATTATAAATTCGCATTTCAATTAATTAGGCCTCGTAGCATAACTGAATAGTGCACTTGATTACGGCTCAAGAGGTTGTAGGTTTGAATCCTACCGAGGTCACAAGAAAGGAATTGTCTTAATAGGCAGTTCCTTTTTTTATTTTGTAAACTACATTCTTTAAATTACTAAACTAAATTTCATTTAAACTAACGACTAGAATTAGCTGAATTGACTGTAGAAGATATGCCTATGGTTTAATTGTATTTTTTAAAGTAAAG
Organism: uncultured Flavobacteriaceae bacterium; assembly: GCA_913031655.1. Lineage (GTDB taxonomy): Bacteria > Bacteroidota > Bacteroidia > Flavobacteriales > Flavobacteriaceae > MAG-121220-bin8. Next base: position 568 of record CAJWFY010000017.1, on the reverse strand, counting down.
AAGGAATGGGCCCAGTCATTAAGCCCAAATAGTAGAAGGGGTGTTCAAATCGCGGATATTAACAATACACTTACCAGAACAACAGGCAAGATTATCACTACTATTCCATAAGTACCAAGAACTCCACTGGCAGTTTTTATAATTGAAAATTTTCTAACTTTCACATCGGAAATTTCATCTTTTGAAATTGTTTGACTTTTACCGTTATTTTCTAAAATTATTATATTTTCGTCGATAGAAACTATTCTTCCTTTCACTTTTGTTCTATCAATCTTTGCAACCTCAAACTTTTGATTTTTTTCACTTGCAATGTTATTGTAATCCACAGTTTTGTAACTAAAACAACTTTGAAATAAAATTAAAAATAAAAATAAAAAAATAAGTTTTTTCATAAGCTATGATTTGTTTTTTTTACCACACTAAATAAATAAATGCTCCACAAATTAAAGTAACAATGATACATAAAATGACTCCAGCCAAATGAGATTCTTTTGTCTTTTTATTATAAATAAAATCTTTTAATTTCATAACTCTAAAGTTAGTTAATTATTTTAGTCTCATAGTAGTT
>CAJWFY010000016.1 GCA_913031655.1 uncultured Flavobacteriaceae bacterium | reverse complement strand
GTTTTGTCTAAATATAATTAATTAAATAATGGGATTCATATCAAAATACATGAGAGTTATTAAAGCAGTACTTTGGCTACTTATAATTTTCTTTTCATATCAAGTTATTACTTCAATAAATGCACCAATCAAATTTAATGAGGTTAAAAATGTACGTTATCTTAAAGTAATTGATAAACTTAAAGATATTAGAAATGCTCAATTAGCATATAAAAGTGTTAATGGCTCTTACGCTGATAATTTTGAAGGATTAATTAAGTTTGTTGACACTGCTCAATACACTTTAACTCAAAAAAGAGATTCAAGTTATTTACAATACGATAGAATTTATAGAATTGACATGTTAAGAGAAGTTGTAGTTATAGACACTCTAGGATTTGCTTCAGTAAAAGATTCTCTTTTTGGAAATTCTATTAGATATAAAAATATGGCACAAGTTCCAATTGATGGAGTTGATGCAACTTTTTCAATCAAGTCTGATATGATTAAAAAAGGTGACTACGATGTTCATGTTTTTGAAGTAAGAGTATCAAAAGATGTTATTTTATTTGATCAAAATAAAGATTTGTTGAAACAAGAAAAAGCATTAATGTCAGTTGATGGAGTTAATGGACCTGATCTTGTTTTAGGATCAATGACAGAGGTTAGCACCAATGGTAATTGGCCTACAGCCTATGACGCAATCGCAAGAAATTAGAATAGAGCCCAGCACAAAGCTATCCATTAAAATCAGCCTATACGGCTTTGATTTAATGTTAAGTAATGATTTGGATAATTCTATTATTGATTACCAAAAACATTATTTTGACAAGGAGGTTATAGCTGAGAACCTTGTAACCGAACTAGATTCATTTCTAAATGAATCTAGAATAGTTTTTTCTAATGTGATTAATATCAAACTAATTATTTCAAATAAACTTTCTTGCCTTGTTCCTAAAGAATTATTTGATGAACAATTAAGTCTTGATTACTTAAAGTTTAATTCGAAGCTTATTAAAAATGACTTTGCTTCAAATGACTTTATTGAAGAACTAGATGCTTATAACGTTTACCTTCCGTTTGTTAATGTAAATAATTACTTGATTGAAAGATTTGGATCTTTTGAATATTATCATTATTCCACAATATTATTAAGAAAAATTTTAAAAAAAACAATAAGTAACAGTAAGGCTATGCTATTTGCTAATATTGATCAAGATAGTTTTCAGGTAATAATATTTAAAAACAAAAAATTACTTTACTACAATAATTTCGAATATAAGACTAAAGAAGATATTTTATATTTTTTACTATTTGCTATAGAGCAAAACAAAGAAATTAAATCTGAAACTAAATTAAACTTAATAGGATCTTTCTCAAAAAATGATAAAATTTCGTCTTATTTGTCCTCATTTATAAAAAACATAAGTATTGACCAATCGACAATGTCTTTTGTAAATAAAAATTTAATTGAAAATGAAGTAGATTTCATACTTTCATGAGAATTATTTCAGGGAACAACAGAGGGAAAAGAATAAATATTCCAAAAAACCTTCCAATAAGACCGACTACCGATCAATCGAAAGAAGCTATCTTCAATATAATTTATAATAAGTACGATTTTGAAAATATAAAAGTCTTGGATTTGTTTTCTGGAAGTGGAAGTATTAGCTATGAATTTTCATCTAGAGGAGCGAATCAAGTCACTTCAGTTGATAATAACCATAAATGCGTAAAGTTTATTAAGTCTGTTGTTAGTGAGCTTAATTTAAATATTAACGTTGTAAAATCTGATGTTATTAAGTTTCTTAAAGCAAATAATTTTAGGTACGATATTATTTTTTGTGACCCTCCTTATAATTATTCATTAGAAAATTATAAAGAGATTCAAAATTTAATTTTTAATGATAAAACTCTAAATAGTAATGGCATTTTTATTTTAGAACATTCTAAAATAATCAAACTAGATTCAATAGAAAATTTTAGAGAATCAAGAGAATACGGAGGCTGTTCTTTTTCTTTTTTTTATTTATAAAATACAGTAATCCAGTTACTTATGATGTCATATTTAAATAATAAGATTAAATATTTAAAAAAACACTTATAGGCTTGTGATCCGACAATAAATTAGAGTAAATAATGAAATTATTTACATCTATAGACCTAGAATTAAACAAATAATCAATCCTAATTGGCATAAATTTAAAGTCATAAGTAGCTCCAAAACCAGCACCTTTTGAAATAAAACTATCATTAAAATTATCTATAAATTGTTTGTAAAAAAAAGAGTGTTGTGTGTTATTTAAATCAGCGGCTAAAACTACAGGGTATGGTGATTTCAACATGTGCTTAATCAATGCTGAGGATTGATTTTTTTGAACTAAGTATGCTTTTTTTGTTTTGAAAATAATTTCTTTAGCAGATTTCACATCTGCTTTCAAAGCTATTAAGTCAACTTTAAAAGATTCAAAATGTGCATTATAAAACCTTATGGTGTCTTTGTTTTGTAATAAATCTATAAAAATCGCGATATTTCCAAAATCCGGAAGTTCAACCGTTCCCTTGTTGATCAATTTGTTGTTTGTATAAATAGCTTGGCCAACATTATTCCCTGACAATACCACGTGTCTATTTTTAAAAGTTTTAAAAACCCGCTTGTATTTATCATGATATTCCTGTATTGCTAATACATCAGGTTTTTTATTTGTAATAAATTTTTGTATTTCTAGAGGAATATTTTCACTTTCAATCCATTTATAGTGATTAAAAAGTCTAACATTATAACTCATCAAATGAAGACCATTCTTGTCTGATTCAGGTTCGTTTAGAGCATAAAAAAACATTGAATTACTATATATGCAAAAAACTAATATTAACGGAAGGATTAGCTTTAAATCTAGCTTTAGAACCCAGTAGATTAAAAAAATTAAATTTATAAATGCAAAAATTGGAAAAAAAAATGTCAAAAATGATAATGTAGAAAAAAATGGGACAGAATAATTATACAATATTAAACAAATCACTATAAGAATTGAATTAAATGTGTTTAAAAAAAACACAAATGAACTAAAAAAAGATTTTTTTTGAAATAAATTCAATTTTTACCTGCTTTAAAAAGTATGTTTTTTTCACTTTTAGTTAAACTATCATATCCAGAGACACTTATTTTATCTAAGATTAAATCTATCTTTTGTTGATCTACACTTGTTTTAGGGGATGATTTATAGTTTTTTCTTTTGTAAACTTTTTTTACATTTCTTTTTTTAAAAGACAGCTCTTTTAGATACTCCATGAATCTTATCACCCATTGACCTGTATCGTTACCCTGTTTAACTTGAACACAATAGTAATAACCCCAAGCAGCTCCTCCTAGATGTGCTAAATGCCCACCAGAATTTCCAATAGGAATCTGAATAAGATCCATAGCTATAAGAATTAAAGCTAGATATATGATTTTTATATCAAAAACAATGAGTCTAAAAGTATAGTTAGGATTATAAGATGCTAAAAAAATAAAAACCGCCATAACTCCAGCCGAAGCCCCAATCATTGAAGGTTTTAAACCAGTAAACACTGGAAAAATATTATAACTTAAAACATATGTGATTGATCCACTAAGCAATCCTATTATAAATATTTTAACAAATTTATCTTTACCAAACAGATCTAAAACTACCCTCCCACTGAAATAAAATATAATCATATTACTTATTAGATGCCATAAATCAGCATGAAAAAAACCATATGTTATTAATGACCAAGGCTTATAAAGGAGCTCACTTAACAGAGGAGAAATATCAAAAAAATCAACTACAGATAAGTTTTTTAAATTAAATAAAAACAAAAAAGTATTTAAAATAAAAGGTAAAACGAAACACAAAGTCATCACAGCAATGAACTGACTTAGTATGTCTAAGTTTTTATAACGTTGTTTTAATTCGTGAATCAATTCCATCTGTTATCATTGAATTGATTTTTTTTCCAATACCATAACATTACAAAACCAGTTAAAGCTCCACCAACATGAGCATAAAAGGCAGTATTTGAGGGACTAAAAATAGAAACTCCTGTGAAAGCTGAAAATAAATCCATAAGAATAATTCCAGGGACAAAATATTTAGCTTTTATAGGAATTGGTAAAAAAATCAACATTAGTTCAGAGTTTGGAAATAAAAATGCAAACGCTACAAGTATTCCATAAATTGCTCCAGAAGCACCTACTAACGTAGTATTGAACAACAAATAAGCATTTGTTAAATCATTTTTATCTACATAATTTAAAATATTCATATCATAACTTCCATTATTAAGAATGTCATTAAAAGAATTCCATGAAACTCCGTTTAAATTCAATACAGAAAAAACAGATTGAATTTCTAGATAATTAGCGAGTAACTGTAAGCCTGCCGCACCTAAACCGGATGAGAAATAAAAAAATAAAAATTTCTTTTTTCCCCACATTTGTTCAAGTGGAGATCCAAACATCCAAAGCCCAAACATATTAAACAAAATATGCGAAACACTGCCATGCATAAACATATGAGTTATAAGCTGACTAATTAAGAATTTATCATTTTCGAAGTAATGAAGAGCTAAAAGGTCATAACTTAAATCTCCTGAAATCTGAGATCCAATAAAAAATATAACATTGATTATTATAAGTTGCTTTACTGTTTCGGTAATTCCTCTCATTTAAAAAACATTTTATTTATTTCTTCTGTTGAAATCACTTTGAATATCAATTTATCAAAAGGAGACACGTTTGGATCCTTACAGGCAAATAAATCGTTAACTAAAGACTCTTGGACTTTCTTCTCTAATTTAATACTTGATTTTAAAGAAGAACTTTTAGATAAAATTTTAGCTAGAAAATCATTTATCGTATGACTGGTTTTTTCAAATTCTGAAATCTGACTATCAATAAGCTCTTGAAAAAGAGCATTAATCTGATTTTCAACAAAAAATGGATGAATCCCAGAAATTTCAATTCCCTCACTGTCAAACTTGTCAAATTTAAACCCCAAATGAATTAAAGAGTTTTTAACTAATCCTAACATTCTATTTTCCTCATTATTAAAATCAAGCTTAATTGGGAAAATCAATGTTTGAGTAGAGTTGCTTGAAAAAGAAAGTTCTTTTAAAAATTTTTCGTAAAGTATTCTTTGATGAGCTCTTTTTTGATCAATTATTACAATTCCTGCACTTGTTTTTGTGATTATATAGTTAAAGTTCAATTGAAAAACAGGAAAAGCTTTAGAGTCATTATTATCTTCAAAAATATTTATATTTTTTTCAGAATTTTCAAAAGAATTCTCCAACCCTTCAAATGAAAAATCTTTTGAAGAAAAAGAAGGAGACACTTTGGGTTTGTCGAAGGGATTAAAAGCTGTATCATATTCAACCCTCGGAATAGAAGCTTCCTTATCTCTAAAAGAATAAGGAGTATTTAAATTAACACTACTTTCAAAATCAATTGTAGGAGCTATATTAAATTGACCTAAACTGTGCTTTATAGAAGATTTTAATATAGCATAAATAGATTGGTCATTATCAAATTTAATCTCCGTCTTATTAGGATGGATATTAACATCAATTGTTTCTGACGGGACTTTAACACTTAAAAAATAAGAAGTATGGTGGTTATCATAAATCAATCCATCATAAGCTGTTTTAACTGCATGGTAAAGATGGGGACTCTTAATAAATCTATTGTTTACAAAAAAAAATTGTGCTGATTTAGTCTTTTTGGAATATTCAGGCTTAAAGACAAATCCTTCTATAACTGCAATATCTGTATTTTCTTTAATTGGAACCAGCTTCTGTTCTGTTGATTTTCCAAAAATTCGCACAATCCTTTCTTTAAAAATAGATTTATTTAAATTAAATAATTCGTTTTCATTATTCACAAATATGAAATCTATTTCGTGATTTATCAAAGCTATCCTATGAAATTCATCAATAACATGCCTTAATTCAACATTGTCAGATTTTAAAAAATTTCTTCTAGCAGGAATGTTATAAAACAGATTTTTTACAGATATAGAAGTCCCTAAATTACTAACAACTTCATTTTCAGAAACTAACCCTCCCCCTTCAAGCCTAATTTCGTTTCCTAAAGGCACATCGCTGTTATTTTTTGAAATTATCGACATGTGAGATACGGATGAGATGCTAGATAGAGCCTCTCCCCTAAACCCCATTGTATTTAAACTAAATAAGTCACTTGATTTTCTGATTTTAGATGTAGCATGACGCAGAAAACACTTTTTTAAATCTGCTTTATCCATACCACAACCATCATCAATTACTTGTATTAAGGTTTTTCCTGCATCTTTAATAATAAGTTTAACTGATTTGGCTCCACTATCGATTGAGTTCTCTAACAGCTCCTTAACCACGGATGATGGTCTTTGAACCACTTCTCCAGCTGCAATTTGATTTGCCACATTTTCAGAAAGCAACTTAATAATACTCATATTTAAGATTTATTAAAAAATAGAAAGGTCAAAATCAATAATAAATAAAAATACAAGAATTAAAATAAAAACTATGACAAAAAATATTTTTGAAAAATGCATATTAGACCTATTTCTAGAAGACATTCTAGCTTCACTCCATTTTAGAGATATATCAGCTGAATTATTTGAATTTCTCTGCTTAGAGTATATCGAATCAAATTCATATATGTTTTCAAAGGATTTTTCCTTTAAGTACCTTGGATTGTAATTAAAACGCTTGTTTTTATTTAATTTAAATAAATTAACTTTCAATTGAATAAATATTTAATCTCAAATGTACAAAATTGAGTCTAAAAATTCGTTCAATTCTTCTCATAGGAATCATTATATTTGTCAAACATGAAAATTGAAAATATTAAAGTTTTAAAAACACTACTATCTGAAAGTAGAAATTTAATAATAATTCCACACACAAATCCTGACGGCGATGCAATTGGGAGTTGCTTAGCTTTATCTAATTTATTAAAAAAAAGTGGACATAATGTTTCGTTAATAAGTCCAAATAAACCTCCACATTTTTTAAACTGGACCCCTGGATTTGAAGATATATTATATTTTGATTCAGAAACCAAGAATTGTGAAAAAAAAATAAAAGCTTCGGAGTTAATTTTTACACTAGATTTTAACGACTTAAACAGGATTGGTGAGTTAGGTGATATTGTAAAATCTAGTAAGTCAAAAAAAATCATGATTGACCATCATCAAAATCCAAAAGATTATGCTGATTTAACCTTCTCAGAACCAGAAATTGGTTCAACATGTGAATTACTTTTTGAGATAATTATTTCAATGGGTTATGAAGATTTAATTGATCAAAGTATCTCCAAATGCATATACCTTGGTATCATGACTGATACTGGTTCATTTCAATACTCTAGTGTTACATCAAGAACTCACCAAATAATAGCACAGTTAATTGACAAAGGAATTGATCAAAATGAAATTCACAATAAAGTATATAACGACTCTTCCGCTAGTAGATTAAAAGTTTTAGGATCAGCTCTTAGTAATATGAACCAAATAGAAGGATTAAAAACAGCATATATGTTTTTAAAAAGAAATGATTTAGAGAAATTTGATTATCAAAAAGGAGATTCTGAAGGCATTGTAAATTACGGGCTTTCTCTAAAGGACGTGATTTTTAGCGTTATTTTTATTGAAGACATAAACGACAGTAATAATGTAAAAATTTCTTTTAGATCTCAAGGTGATTTTTCTTGTAACGAATTTGCAGGTAAATATTTCAACGGAGGAGGACATGGAAATGCAGCTGGAGGAAGAAATGATGGAAATGCAGAAGATGCTATTAATAAATTTTTAAAAATACTACCTAACTATAAAGAAAAATTAATAAAATAATTATGAAAAAATACAGTTACTTATTTACACTAATTCTAATTACATCGTGCGTTAGCTCACACCCAGATCTGAACGAAGGTTTATACGCCGAACTTAATACTAACAAAGGAGATATATTAATAAACCTAAACTTTAAAAAAGTCCCTGTAACAGTAGCGAATTTTGTTTCTCTAAGCGAAGGAAAAAACAAAGAAGTAAGCTCAGAATACAGTAAAAAGAAATACTATGATGGCTTAATTTTTCACAGAGTTATTCCTGATTTCATGATTCAAGGAGGAGATCCGTTGGGTTCAGGTCAAGGAGGTCCAGGCTACAAATTTAAAGATGAGTTTCACGAGAGCTTAAGTCATGATGGCCCTGGAGTTTTATCAATGGCAAATGCAGGACCTAAAACTAACGGAAGTCAGTTTTTTATAACTCATAAAGAAACCCCTTGGTTAAATGGCAAACACTCAGTTTTCGGCAAAGTAGTTGAGGGGATGGATATAGTCAATTTGATTGAACAAAATGATACAATAAAAAATGTTTCAATAATAAGAGTTGGTAGAGCTGCTAAATCTTTTAAAGCTTCTAAAATATTTTCTAATCATTTTAAAGAAGACAGTTTAGAAATTAAAAAGAAATTAGCAATATTAGAAAATGTAAAACTTGGGAAGAAAAAGGAGCTTGAAGTTCAAAAATCAATGGCCTTATCCACTAGCACAGGTTTGCAATACCTCAAAACATACAAAAGTAATGGTCAAAAAGTAGATCCTAATAAAACTGTCATGACACATTATGCAGTTTATTTTGAAGATGGTTCACTTTTAGATACAAGTATTCTTGAGATAGCGGAGCAATATGAAATTGTAAATATTCAGAAAAAGAATGCAAATGGTTACGTTCCACTTGAGTGTAAAGTAGGACCTGAAGATGCTCTTGTAGCTGGCTTTAAAGAAGGTTTGAAGTTGTTAGACGTTGGAGATAAAGCAACAATTTTCCTCCCTTATTACTTAGCTTATGGAGAAGCTGGAAGAGGATCAATGATTCCTCCAAAATCAAATCTGATATTTGAAGTTGAAATTGTAGAATTAAAGTAATTTTTTAAGGAATGCATAAAACAAACATCATTCCTTTTGTTAGAAAAAATCTATTACTTTTTCTTTTTTTATTAATTATAATATTTTTAGAGTTAATAAAATTTGATTCTAATTTTATTGAAAACTATTACAGTAATTCATTCTACAACTATAGCTCTTATATATTATTATATACTTTAGGAAAAATACCATTTTCTGTTGGTGACTTGCTATACTTAGCAACCCCATTTATTATTTATTTTAATATCAGTAGAAAATACACCAGAAGAAAAAATATTAAAAATTTATTATATTTTTTTATAATAGTTTATATAATTTTTCAATTCCAATGGGGTTTGAATTATCATAGAACTCCACTAAAAAATAAATTACTTATCGAACACAATTACTCATCTAAGTCTTTGATTAAGATTACCGATTTATTTATTAAAAACACTAACAATGTGCATCTAAAATTGTCTACAAGCGATACACTTCCCGTTATATTCAATGACAATACAAGCGATATTTATAATGCTTCAATAAAAGCTGTTAAAACATTAGAAAAAAACAAAATATTAAACGATTATATCCCAATAGTTAGCGTTAAAAAATCTTTATTCAGCACTCCTCTATCCTATATGGGCTTTAGCGGATATATTAACCCTTTCACTTTAGAAGCACAAATAAATAAAAACATACCTAAAATTCAAATTCCAACAACTATATGCCATGAAATTGCTCACCAAATGGGATATTCCGCAGAAAACGAAGCAAATTTTATTGGAATCATTACTGCAATTGAATCAGGTGATAACTTAGTTAATTACAGCGGAAATGTTCTTGCACTAAAATATTTATTAAATGAACTATATAAAGTTGACAAATTAACTTTTGATCAACTTTATAAGAAAATAAATAAAGGAGTATTGAAAAATATTCAAGAAGCTAGAAAAGAGTTAGATAAATTTAACAATCCTTTAGAACCTTATTTTAAAAATATTTTTGATTACTTTTTAAAAGCAAACAACCAAGTTGATGGTATAAAAAGCTACAACTTAGTTGTTAATTTATTAGTTAACTATTACTCTAATCAATAATACTTGGTGCGCCAAGTTGATTTAGTTTGTTTTCAAAAGCTAAAGTTGAGCTATTAAATTCTTGTATTTCAACCTTTAACTTATTCCACATGTTTTTAGCTATTTCAAAACTGTCCATATGAAGCTTGGTTGGGCCATAAGAATTACCATAAAAACCTCTTTGAGCCACTGATAATCTATCCATTATTGTAGGGTAATCTTTTTCTCCTATTTCCTTTTTAGACGCATTACCAGAAAAAATATAATCAATACTAATCATATCCTTATAAAGATTATTTAAGTCTTTTATTAGAGTTGAATTATCAGAACTAATTAGTTTAATAGCAATTTTAAAAGAAGACAATTTTTGTTTTGATTTTCTAAACTCATTCATCTGTAATTCTAGTTTAGCTCTGAAATCAGTTAAATCATTTGTATAAGTTTCTAGTTTAGATTCTAAAGGATTAATAAGAATATTTTCCCTAATTACATTAACATTGAAGTTTTTTATTTCAGATAAATTAGAAAGATTCCCTTTATCATTTTCAAATATTTGAGCAGAATATAAGCCAGCTTTAACAGGAATTGAACCCCTATTCCCTCTTCCTCTAGAATTAATTGTAGAAACTATAGGTTTAGTTAAATTCCAAGCAATTCTATTGATTCCCTTTTTTGAAGATCCATTAATTCTAGTAACAATTTCTCCATTTGAATCTTTAACTTCAATAATAATATTTGATTTCTTTTCAGAATTTTCTTTATCTAGTTCATCCCATCCTGGAAAAGGAATATCTTTTTTTAATTTATTAAGCTCCTTCTCCGCTTTCATCCTTTTTCCCTTAGAAGTCTTAGTTGATTCTGGAATAAAATAAGAAATAATAGCCCCATACGGTGGGTTTTTAGCCGAATAATATGAACTGCCCTGACTTGAGGTTCCCGCTCGAATTGGATTATATTGAATTGCATCTTTAACATCAAAAAGTATAGTTTCTTTGCTGTTGGCTTTATTAAGTTTTCTAAGTGGACTATAATCGTCTAAAACATAAAAACCTCTTCCGAAAGTTGCTAATACTAAATCATTTTCTCTTTTTTGAATAGCAAGATCTCTTATAGATATTGTTGGTAATCCATTGGAAAACTTCATCCATTTTTCACCCTGATTATTAGAAAAATACAAACCATATTCTGTAGCTGCAAAAAGGAGGTTAGGATCTATATGATCTTGAACAATTCTCCAAACCATAGTTTCTTTTGGAATACCCTGAGTTATTGACTTCCATGTTTTCCCACCATTTATACTTTTATATAGATAAGGACTGTAATCTCCAAACTTATGATTGTCTAATGCCACATAAACGACATTTTCGTTATGTAAATCAGCTTTAATATCATTAACAAATGAAGTTTTAGGAACTTCTGGTAATTTATCAACTGCTATAGAATACCACTCCTTTCCGTTATTTTTTGTTGAATGAATTAATCCGTCATCAGTACCAACATAGATGAAATTTTCATTTAACGGAGACTCACTTAGTGATGTAATTGTATTGTAAGTAGACATGGCATACACGTCCCAAGCTGCATCCCAACTCTGTTGTCTACCCATAATTGGTAATGACATTCTCTCTTCATTTTTAGTTAAATCTTCAGAAATTGGAGTCCAACTATCTCCCCTATCATCAGATCTCCAAACTCTTTGAGAACCGAAATATAATCTCTTAGAATCATGATTACTTACAAGAATTGGTGAATCCCAATTAAATCTTTCATATGGCTCATCAATTCCAGAATGAGGTTTGATAAAAACTGCTTCTCCAGTTGTTCTATCAACTCTATGAAGGTTACCTTGTTGAGACTGAGCATATACAATGTTTGGATTTCCAGGCTCAGTAGCTGGCTGATGCCCATCTCCTCCAAGTAGAACAAACCAATCACTGTTAACTATCCCATTAGATCTAAAAGTACGACTAGGACCTCCTTGAGAATTATTATCCTGAGTTCCTCCGTAAATATTATAAAAGGGTTTCGAATCATCTAATGCCAATTTATAAAACTGAGTAATTGGCAAATTATCAATAAACTTCCAGCTTTTAGTGTTATCAAAAGATTCATAAATACCTCCATCTGAACCTACTAAAACATAATTAGGATCATTTTTCTTGAATGTCATAGAGTGATTATCTGAATGTTTACTTCTTTCATTCATTGTATAAAAAGTCTTACCACCGTCGTCTGAAACCTGTACCCTGACATCCATTAAATAAATTTTATCAAAATAATGAGGAGATGCCACAAGCTCTTGATAATAGTGAGGTCCTGTTCCACCAGAAACTGTATCAGACATTTTACTCCAACTCTCTCCTCTATCTGAAGATCTATAAATAGCACCTTTTTTCCTGTCAAGTTCAATTGCAGCATATAAAACATCCGGATTTATTGAAGAAATCGCTAAACCAATTTTACCCATATTACCAGTAGGAAGACCTACTGAAAGTTTATTCCATGTTTCTCCACCATCAGTACTTTTATACAAATCAGTACCTGGCCCTCCTCCTATATAAGCCGCTACACTTCTATGTCTTTGCCAAGTAGCAGCATACATTACCATTTTATTTCTTGGATCTACTACTAAATCTGTTACTCCTGTCCATTCATTTACACTCAACACGTTTCTCCAGGTATCTCCTGAATTAGTTGTTTTAAACAAACCTCTTTCACCTCCTGAAGACCAAAGTGGACCTTGAGCAGCAACAAAAACTGTGTTAGAATTGTCTTTATCGACTATGATTTTTGAAATGTGTTCTGATTTATTTAAACCCTTGTTTACCCATTTTTTTCCTCCATTGTAAGAAACGTAAACTCCTTTCCCTATACCAACATGTCTTCCCCCAACATTTTCCCCAGTACCTAACCATATAACACTGTTATTGTTAGGATCGATAGTTATAGAACCTGTTGAAAAAAAAGATTCATTATCAGTCAATGAAGACCAACTACTTCCAGAGTTTGATGTTTTCCAAACTCCACCCGAACCAACAGCTACATACCATTCATTTTCATTAGATGGATTAATCGCTATGTCAGCTATTCTTCCAGACATAAAAGCTGGACCTATATTTCTGAACTTAAGACCAGAATACAAAGAACTTTCGTCAGAATTTTTATTTTTCTTCTTTTGAGAATAAACAGAAGGGATGAAAATTAATAAGGCAAGTAAATATGTTAACTTTTTTATAAATGACATGATAAATAAATTTAGGAATTACATAAATATAATTAATAATATTGATATTTTCATTTTAACTTAGCGCCATGTCTAAAAAAAATAAAAAATTTAGTTCTGTTGAAATTATTGATATTGGATCAAAAGGTTTATCTATTGCAAAGTCTGATGATGGAATAGTATTAATGGTTAAAAAAGGTGTTCCTGGAGATGTAGTAGATATTGAAACTTACAGAAAGAAAAAAAATTATTATTTAGGGAATATCACTAAGTATCATTCAAAATCTGACTTAAGAACTAAAGCAGAGTGTGAACATTTCGGAACATGCGGTGGTTGTAAATGGCAAGATGTTCTTTATGATGCGCAAACAAATTTAAAAGAAAGGAAAATTAAATATGCTGTTCAACACGTATTTGATAATTGTAAGATAGAACCAATTATTAAATGTGAAAATCAATATTTTTATAGAAATAAATTAGAGTTTTCTTTCACCGATAACAGATGGTTAACCAATGAAGAAATATCTAATTCTGGAACTGATTTAGAAAGAAGAGGAGTTGGTTTTCATATTTCAGGAATGTGGGATAAAGTTGTAGACATAAACAAATGCCACCTTCAACCTGATCCATCTAATCAAATCAGGTTATCTGTAAAAGATTTTGCAATTAAAAATAATATTTCATTTCATAACTCTAGATCTAAAAAAGGACTTCTTAGAGGGATAATGATTCGTAACACTAGTTTAGATCAGTTTATGGTTATTATTCAGTTTTTTGAAAACGACATAAATAGTATTGAATTAATTTTAAATCATTTAAAAAACAAATTCAAACAATTAAGTTCTATTCAATACATCATAAATAATAAAGGAAATGATTCTATTTATGATCAAAAAATTAATTTATTTCACGGCGAAGAATATATTGAAGAAATGATAGGAGAATTGAAATTTAAAATTTTTCCTAAATCATTTTTTCAAACAAATACAAATCAAACAATTAAGCTTTATCAAGTTGTTAAAGATTTAGCCAATCTAAAGGGAAATGAAATAGTTTATGATTTATATTCAGGTTTAGGAACAATAACACAATTCTTAGCAAAGGAAGCTAGTAAAGTTATTGGAATAGAAAGTATCGGCGAAGCTGTTATTTCTGCTCGGGAAAGTGCTGTTTATAACAACATAAATAATGTAGAGTTTGAGGCTGGAGATATGAAAAAAATATTTACATCTGAATTTATTTCAAAACATGGGAATCCAGATGTAATAATAACAGATCCCCCAAGAGATGGTATGCATAAAGATGTAATTAAAGAGATTTTAAACCTAGACACTAAGACTATTGTATACGTAAGCTGTAATCCTTCTACTCAGTGCAGAGATTTAGAATTATTAAAAGTTAAATATGACATTCACAAAACACAACCAGTAGATATGTTCCCACATACAGATCATGTAGAAAATATTGTACTTTTAAAGCTTAAGGATTAACTATTAAATTGAAAAAAAATATAATAATATTAATATTAAGTTGTTTTATCTTCTCATGTGAGCCAGATGATATTTGTTTGACATCCTTGGCTGATACTCCAAAACTTATTATTGGATTTTTCGACCAATCAACTGGGTTAAAGAAAGAAGTTACTAATCTTAAAATTCAAGGTTATAACAACAATAATATTTATTTTTTTCAGACAACTGACTCTACTTCAGTTCCATTAAAAAATTTAGATAAAATCACCAACTATTCTCTAACAAAAGATTTTGATGAAAATGTTGATAATTCTGGGAATAGTGATAACATTATAATTAATTACCAACACAATCACATATATGTTAGTAGAGCATGTGGTTATGTTTCAAATTACGATCTTGATCGAATCGTTATAGAAAATGATAATTTGAATTGGATAGTTAGAACAGAAATAATAAATTCAGAAATAAAAGAAGAAAAATCTATACATGTTAAAATATTTCATTAGCATATTATTATTGACTAATAGTTTATCAGTATTTTCTCAAGATGAAATTTTGACTGATAGTATTCCTTTAAAAACAACTTATGGGATTAAAATTGGAATTGACTTAAGTAAGCAATTAAGAATGCTAACTGAGTCTGAATACAAAGGCCTTGTAATAACTGCTGATTATAAGATTCTAGAAAGACTTTTCTTAGCTACAGAATTTGGAAATGAAAATAAAAAAATTGAAAACGAAGTTTTAGATTTCAGTACAAACGGCACTTTTCTAAAATTAGGATTTAATTATAATGTTTATAATAATATGAAAGGCCTTGAAAATGAAATATATGTAGGCTTTAGGTACGGAATGGGTAAGTTCAATCATAAATTAAACTCTTATACTATTTATCAATTAGATCAATACTGGAATCAAAATCTTGTAAATAACATTTCAGATTATAAAAATTTAAATGCAAGTTGGTTTGAGTTTGTTTTTGGTTTTAATGCTCAAATTGTAAACAACCTTTACATGGGATTAAGTTTAAGAGTAAACAGGTTATTAAACCAAGATATGCCTGAAAATTTTAGCAACCTTTACATTCCTGGATTCAATAAGGTTTTGGAAAACAACAACTTTGGAGTAGGTATTAGTTACTCTGTTTTTTATCACATTCCTATTTTTAAAAAAAATAAAAAATAATAATATTATTAAGTCTCAAAAAAAACTTGGATTACTTTTTTGTTAGCTTATGAATTTTTTTTGTTCCACTATAAATTTCATACTTAGCTAACCTACTTTCTAATTTTCCATTAAAAAGTTTGATTTTCCTTGAAGGTCTCAGTCCGACATATTTTAAAGCCTCTAAACTAGAAGTTATAAACCAAGCATTTGAATTAGTATAATTACTCTTTAAAGTGTCTCCAATTTGTTTGTAAAAAGATTCAATATCAATCTGCAATCTTTCCCCATAAGGAGGATTAAACACTATCTGCAAAAAGTTCTCGTTGTTTTTTGTAGTAGTAAAAAAATTATCTTGACTAACTTCAATAATATCAGTAAATCCAGCATTTATGATATTTTGATTACATTTTAAAATAGCAGAAGGTGCTTTATCGTATCCAGTAATTTTATAATTAAATGGTTTTACTTTTTTTAAAGTTGAAGCTTTAATTAACTCAAATAAATCTGAATCCCAATCTTTCCAGTTTTGAAATGAAAAATGTTTTCTGTTAACATTAACAGGGTAATTTTTCGCATACATAGCTGCTTCAATTAATAAAGTTCCACTTCCACACATTGGATCTAAAAAATCTGACTCACAATCCCAACCACTAAGTTTTACAATTCCCGCAGCTAAAACTTCATTAATTGGAGCAATATTTGTTTCAGACCTATACCCTCTTTGATTAAGAGGTTTACCAGAAGAATCTAATGAAATAGTACACACATCATCTGTAATATGACAATTGATTTTAAAATCAGGATCATCTCTGTCCACATTAGGTCTTTTCTTAAATAACTTTCTAAATCTATCAACTAGCGCATCTTTGACTCTTTGAGAAACAAATAATGAATGTGAAAAAAAATCTGTATTCAAATTAGATTCTATAGCAAAAGTATCATCAACATCAAGATAATCTTCCCAATTGAAATTATAAATACTACTGTAAAGATCCTTTTCGTCAGTTATTTTAAATGAAGTAATTGGTTTAAGAACTCTAACTGATGTACTTAGTGCTAAATTAACTTTATATAAAAAACCTAAATCTCCATAAAAACTAACATTTCGAACTCCTTCTTCAATGTTTCTAGCGCCAAGAGACAAAAGCTCATCAGCTAGAATCGATTCAAAACCATAAAAGGTTTTAGCTACCATTTTAAAATCATCACTCATATATTGTAAATTATTTTTAAAAATACTCTAATTTTGATGTTTATGAGCGAAATATCTATAATAGATCCTAAAAACGAATATAATAATTGGTTTAATTCTCCATTTTATCACAAGCTTTATAATAACAGAGATTACAGCGAAGCAAGAAGTTTTATTTCAAAGTTGGTGAATTACTTAAATCTTAAAAAAAATTCAACTATTCTTGATGCAGCTTGTGGTAAAGGAAGACATGCTATTCAACTTGAAAAACTAGGATATAATGTAACCGGTATTGATTTGTCAGAAAACAGTATTCATGAAGCTAAAAAGAGTGAAAACAGTAATTTAAAATTTTTAATCCATGATATTTCTAAGCCATTAAACATAAAACATGATGCAGTTTTTAATTTATTTACAAGTTTTGGCTATTCAGAAAGCAAAGAAAAAGATTTACAAATTTTAAATTCAATCAAACAAAATTTAAAAGAAAATGGTTTAGGAGTAATTGATTTTTTCAATATAATTAATATCAAAAAAAATATAGTTCCTACAGAAACTATTAATAAAGAAGGAATCGAATTTAAGATAAGCAGAAAAATAGAAGACAATACAGTTATAAAAAATATTTCATTTGTAGATAATGACATTTTATATTCATTTAAAGAAAAAGTTAACGCTCTTACGTTAGAAGATTTTAAAGATTATTTTCAAAAAACTAATTTAGAGTTGATTAAGGTTTTTGGTGATTATAATCTGAAAAACTATGATCCTAACTCATCAGATAGGTTAATTATGATTTTTAAAAATAAATGATCATTATAAAATACGTGATTAAACATATTTTTTTACATTTGCACTCGATTTAATGGTCGCGTAGCTCAGCTGGATAGAGCATCTGCCTTCTAAGCAGACGGTCACACGTTCGAATCGTGTCGCGATCACATAAAACCTTACCTTATTTGGTAGGGTTTTTTTGTTTGTTTACA
>CAJWFY010000015.1 GCA_913031655.1 uncultured Flavobacteriaceae bacterium | reverse complement strand
TTTCTTGATTAATAGAAAGAGACTTAACAGATGATAAATTTTCTGAAATAGTTTTTCCTGTAACTGTCATACAATCTCCATGAAGATAATTGTTATCTAACATATATTTCATTACAGCAGGAATTCCTCCAACATTATGTAGATCTTCCATTAAAAATTTTCCACTAGGTTTTAAGTCTGCTAAAAAAGGTGTTGTTTCCGAAATAATTTGAAAATCGTCAATTGAAAATTTAATTTTAGCCGCTTTTGCAATAGCTAGTAAATGTAAAACAGCGTTTGTTGATCCACCTAAAACAGTTATTAATCTTACTGCGTTTTCTAAAGATTTTTTTGTAATTATATCTAAAGGTTTTAAATCTTTAATTAAAAGATTCTTTACTGCTTTGCCTAACTCATTACATTCATCATTTTTTTCAGAACTGATCGCTGGATTAGATGAACTATAAGGAAGAGACATGCCCATAGCTTCAATAGCAGAAGACATTGTGTTAGCTGTATACATTCCTCCACATGCTCCTGCTCCAGGACATGCATTTTTTATAATAGCTTTGAATTCAGTATCATCAATTTTTCCAGAAACGTTTTCCCCCCAAGCTTCAAAGGCAGACACAACATCAAGTTTCTTATCATTATGGCAGCCTGGAGCAATTGTTCCACCATAAACCAAAATAGAAGGTCTATTAAGCCTTAGCATAGCCATTAAAGCACCTGGCATGTTTTTATCACATCCAACTACTGTAATTAAGCCGTCGTAAGCCATAGCCTGAATAACTGTTTCTATAGAATCAGCTATAATATCTCTTGAAGGTAATGAATAACGCATTCCTTGTGTTCCCATGGAAATACCATCACTAACTCCGATTGTGTTAAAAATAAGTCCATTAATTTCAGCATTAGTTACACCACTTTTAATTGATTTCGACAAATCATTTAAATGCATATTACAAGGGTTACCCTCATATCCAGTGCTAGCAATTCCAACAAAAGGCTTGTTTAAATCTTCCTCAGACAAACCTATGGCATGCAACATAGCTTTAGCTGCCGGCTGGGTTGGATCCTGAGTTACTACGCGACTATATTTATTTAATTTCATTTACAAAAACAGTTAAAAAAAAACCTTCTCATACTAAGGAGAAGGATATGATTATAAAGATATTTATTTTCTATATAGTTTATATAATTTACATAAATTTAATCAAAAGTATTTATTTTTCACTCCTAACAAGTTTATAATGTATATTTTTATTAAATCGTCAATAATGACATTATTAACTTCTACTTTATTATGGATAATACATTAAAAACAATAATTGATAATCAAAAAGATTATTTTGATTCAAAAAAAACAATTGATGTTAGTTTTAGAATAGCATTGTTAAAGAGTTTAAAAATAGAAATAGAACAGAATGAAAATGAAATTCAAAAAGCATTAAATTTAGATTTAGGAAAATCAGTTGGAGAAAGTTATTTAACTGAAATTGCATTTGTTTATACAGAAATTAAAATTGCTTTAAAAAACATCAAGAGATGGACTAAAAGAAGGTCGGTAAGGTCTTCGTTATTAAACTTCCCTTCTTCTGATTACATCATTGCTGAACCCTATGGAAATACATTGCATATATCTCCGTGGAACTATCCATTCCAATTGTCAATTGCTCCATTAATTGGAGCTGTAGCTGCAGGAAACACAGTGCTTCTTAAACCTTCTGAGTATTCATTAAATACATCTGCAATTTTAGAGAAAATATTATCCAAAGTTTTTGATGATGGTTTTGTTAAGGTAGTTCAAGGGGGGGCAGATGTTGCATCTAAATTATGTGATTTTAAATGGGATTATATATTTTTCACAGGAAGTGTTAATGTTGGTAAAATCGTTGCAAAAAAAGCAGCAAAATATTTAACTCCAGTTACACTTGAACTTGGTGGAAAAAATCCTTGTGTAATTGATGAAACTGCTTCTCTTAAGGTTACTGCAAAAAGAATTGTTTGGGGAAAGTTTACTAATTGTGGACAAACGTGTATTGCTCCAGATTTTCTTATAGTAGACAATAAAATTAAATCTAATTTAATTGAAGAAATAAAGAATCAACTCGTTAACACATACGGAGAAAACCCTATTGAATCTAATGAATACGGGAGAATTATTAACGTAAAACACATGAATTATTTGTCTTCATTAATTGAAGGTGAGAAAATAATTTTTGGAGGTAATGTTGATATTGAAAAAAAATATTTTCAACCCACACTTATTGAAATAGATAACTTAAATTCTAAATTAATGGAGGATGAAATATTTGGTCCAATACTTCCAATTATTGGATACGATGATTTTAAAGATGTTGATAAAATTATAAAGAAATATTCTCATCCGTTAGCACTTTATATTTTTACTAAAAACATTAATTTTGGTAGAAAATTTTTAGAATCTTATCCATTTGGTGGAGGAGCTATTAATGATACGGTTGTTCATGTAGCTAATGATAGGTTGCCTTTTGGTGGTATTGGCCAAAGTGGCATGGGTAAATACCATGGTGAATCAACTTTTAAAACCTTTTCTCATTATAAACCTTATTTATCAAAGCCATTATGGATAGATCCCCCATTAAGATATCCTCCATTTAAAAATAAAATTAATTTTCTAAAAAGTTTATTAAAACGAATTTAAATATATGGTTGAAAGAACTGTTTCTAGTGCAATAAAACACAGGAGGTCAATTAGAATTTTTCAAAAAACAAAACTTGATGATGAAAAAGTAAAAGGATGCATCTATAATGCTACTTTAGCTCCAAATAGTAGTAATCTTCAATTATGGGAGTTTATTCATGTAACAGATTCCAGTTATCTAAAAAAACTATCAAAAGCTTGTCTGAATCAAAATGCAGCTTCTACAGCATCTCAACTTGTTGTGATTGTAGTAAGAAAGGATTTATGGAATAAAAGAGCTAAACAAAATGTCCAATTCCTGAAAGATCAATTTAAAAACCATCCTAAAAAACATAAAAGAATTAAGACTGGACTAAAGTATTATACTAAAATTATTCCTGCTCTTTATTTTGATTTTTTAGGAATATTTGGCTCGATAAAATATATAATATTTCAAGTAATCGGACTTTTTACACCAATAATTAGACAAGTCTCAAATAGTAATATGAGAATAGTAGCTCACAAAAGTGCAGGTCTAGCTGCACAAAACTTTATGATTAGCATGGCTGCTATAGATTATGACACTTGCCCCATGGAAGGTTTTGACAGTCTAATGGTAAAGAAAACACTAGGACTTCCAAGAGGAGCAGAAATTAATATGATTATTTCCTGTGGATTAAGAGATGAAAAGGGTATTTACGGTACTCAATTTAGAATTCCTTTTGATAAGGTTTATAAGTATATTTAAAAAAAAAAAATGGATAAAGATCTTTTTAAAAAAATTTGTGGAAGCTTTACAACTGGTGTTACAGTAATTACTTCAAAAGATAAAAACATTGATTATGGTTTTACTGCCAATTCATTTACTTCAGTTTCAATTGATCCTTTTTTAATTTTATTTTGCTTAAATAAAGACGCGAAATCTAATATCGCATTAAATAATAAAAGTTATTTTAATGTAAATATCCTAAATGAACAACAAACAAATATTTGTAATCAATTTGCAAATAATAAATTTACCCCCGAACAAAGGTTCAACAACATAGAAACTAAGAACTCATCAAATCAAATAAAAATAATAACAAATTCTATTGCTTATTTAGAATGTCAAGTAACTTCAAAAATAGAATCAGGTGATCATTACATTTACATAGGAAAAGTATTAGAAGGTCATTCTAGTGACAAAGCTTTAAAACCTTTAGTTTACCAGAACGGATTAATCAAAAAATTACTTTAAATTTTGTAAACCTTCTTCAAGCCAAGCCTTGTAAACTTCCTTTGAAGTATATTGTATAGGACTATTTAATATTTTTAAATCAGTATCTAATAAAACATAAAAAGGCTGTGATGCACTTTTGAAATTTAAGGCTTGAAAAGTAGCAGACTTCTCCCCTATAGTCGTTATTTCTTTTGTTTTTCCAGACTTATATTTTAACGTAATCTTTTCATCTTCCTTTAACTCTTTTCGATCATCTACATACAATGAAATTAAGACATAATTATCATTAATTAAATTGAAAATTTCTGGTTCTGTCCAAACATTCTCTTCAATTCTCCTACAATTAACGCAAGCCCAACCAGTAAAATCCAAAAGAATTGGTTTGTTATTGGCTTTTGCAAACTCCAATCCAGATTCGAAATCTTTGAAGCATTGAAAACCAAGAGGACAATCTGAAGTTTTAGGATATACGCTATAGAATGATGGTGGTGTAAACCCACTTAAAAGTTTTGCCTTGTTAGATCCATCAGGCAATAATGCTGGAGAAAGATAAATTGCAAATGACAAGAAAAACAAACTTAATACTATATTGAATTTCGATCTGTTTACAGATTTACTTTCGTGAGGAAATTTAAAAACACCTATTAAATACAGAAATAATAACAATGAGATTACTACCCAAATACCAATAAATATTTCTCTTTTAATAAGCCCCCAATGTTCTACTAAATCTGCATTAGACAAAAACTTAAATGCAAAACCTAATTCCAAAAAACCTAAAATCACTTTAAAGGTATTCATCCATCTTCCTGATTTAGGTAAAGAATTTAATAATTTAGGAAATAATGCAAAAAGAGTGAATGGAAGTGCTAAAGCAATTCCAAAACCTAGCATTCCAATAGTTAACTGCATTGCACCTCCTTGAGACGAAATAGAACCTACTAAAAGTGAACCAAGAATTGGACCAGTACATGAAAAAGAAACCAATACTAATGTTAATGCCATAAAAAATATGCCGATAAAACCTCCAATACTATTAGATTTAGAATCAATAGAATTTATCCAACTAGAGGGTATTGTAATTTCGTAAAAACCAAAAAAAGAAAAAGCAAAAACAACGAACACTATAAAAAACAATACATTTAGAGTAGCATTGGTTGAAATACTATTTAATATCTCCGGATCTAAAGAATCAATAAAGTGAAATGGGATACTTAAAGAAATATAAATTAAGATTATAAAGCTTCCATATATAAATGCATTTAAAGAAGAATTCGAACCTTTATTTGTAAAAAATGAAACGGTCAATGGAATCATAGGAAAAACACATGGGGTCAACAAGGCTAACAAACCACCTAAGAAACCTAGAATAAGTAAATTCAAATATGGGTTTGAAGATAAATTTTCTGAAGTGGAATAAGATTCTAATAAATCAGTATTTTTTAAATCAAGTATTAAAGGGTTAGAATCTTCAATGATTAAAGAGTTTACGTCTTCATTAACAATGGTACTAATAGATCCGTCTAAGTTAAAGATTAGTTCTGATTCTCTAAAAATACAGACCATATCATCACAAGCTTGATAGGCAATTATTGCTTTAATTGTACTTAGGTTACTGCTCTTGACCTTTATAGATTGAGTAAATGAAGAGCTATTAATAAAATAAGATTGGTTTATTCCAAATATTGGATCAAATTTTGTTATCGATTCAGATTCTTTTACATTACCAATTAAAACAAAGTTATCTGATTGGTTAAAGACAAATTCTGTTGGAATTGCACCTCCATCAATTAAGTTCTGAGAATATAAACGCCAATTATTTTCAATTTCAGAATTAGTAATAAGCTCATATGTATCATCGGAAACTTTTTTAACTGAAGTGGTAAATGATATTGGCTCTTGAGCTAGATTAAATAAAGAAAAAATATAAAAAATTAAAAATAATCTAAGTTTCATTTAATTCGATTTTAATATTCGCATTTAAAGTTTTATACTTTCTATTATCAAATCTCATGCCAACGATCCATAAGACATCTGAATCATCGCATAGCAACCATTGATTTTGTTTGTCAAAGTAAGACATTTTTTGATCTTTAAAATACTTAGAAATCATTTTTTTTCCGTTCATCCCGTTAGGGTAAAAAAAATCTCCTTCTTTATGTTTTCTTAGAGTTAAAGGAAACTTAATTTCTTCGATGTCCAATAGCAATTTATTAGAATCACAATCCTCGTTAAAAATTCCTTTTGTAACGTTTAATTTAATGGGATTATTAAGTCCATCTAAACCAAGTTCATAATTATTATAATCAATAATAATATTAGGTTTTAGAATTAAATAATTTCTGTCACTTAATAAAATATAAGAACTTGATTCAATCATTTTTCCTGAAATTGAATTACATAAGTTAATAATTTCGTTAGGAGATTTAAAACCATAATCTTTAAATAATTCAAAAATAAAACTATTCGATTTTGTTTCGATAATCAAACTTTTTAAAACTTTTTTCTGATCATCTTTATTTAAGAAATTTTTATTTTTAAAATCTTTTATATGTTTTTTTAAAATATCATTTGATCCACTTAAATAACTCATTGATTTTCTAGATTGATCCAAAAAATCCGGATGTAACTCTTTTAATTGTGGTATTATATTATTCCTGATTTTATTTCTTAAATAATCATTTTTAATATTTGAAGAATCTTCTCTCCATTTGACACTATTTTCTCTTGCAAATTTGATTAAATCATCTTTTGAGAATATTAATAGTGGACGTACTACATTTTTATTGACAGACTTAATTCCTAATAACCCTTCAATTCCTGAAGCTCTACTTAAATTTAAAATAAATGTTTCTAACGAATCGTCTAAGTGGTGTGCAGTTAATATAAAATCATATTTTTCAGTATCTAAAATTTGATTGAACCACTTGTATCTTAAAACTCTAGCAGCCATTTGAGTGGAATGCTTAGGAAGTTTAGTTAAAAAAGATTTAAAATGAAAAGGTATAAATCTTTTTTTAGCATAATCACTAATAAACTGTTGATCTAAATCGCTCTCGTTTTCACGTAATTTGAAATTACAATGAGCAATTCCGATTTTATATTTCAACATTAATAACAAGTTTAGAAGTACCATACTATCAACTCCTCCACTAACGCAAATAAGTAGTTTTGAGTTTTTAAGAAGGGGGAACTCACTATTAATATGTTTTTCAAACTGCTCAATCATCAAAAGCAATATTACGTTTTTTAATATATCAAAAAAAATAAATTATTGTAGTACTGAGATCATTGCTTTTGCTTTCAATAAACATTCATCATGCTCTTTAGAAATACTTGATTTAGATGTGATAGCACTCCCAACGTGAAAAGAAAGGTATTTAGTATCTGTGTCGTAAATTAAAGATCTAATAACAACATTAAAGTCAAAATCTCCAGAAGGCTTTATATAACCCAATGCTCCACTATATAGACCACGAGCAGAAACTTCTAGATTTTCAATAATCTTCATCGCCTTTACTTTAGGGGCACCTGTCATACTTCCCATAGGAAAAGTATGCTTAATTATTTCCGGAGAATTTAAATCAGATTCTATTCTTGATTCAACAGTAGATATCATTTGATGAACTTGTTTAAAAGGATATACTTTACATAATTCTTTAACCTTAACTGAACCAGGTATTGAAAACCTAGAGAGATCATTACGAATTAAATCAACAATCATTATGTTTTCAGACCTCTCCTTTATGTTAACTTCTAACTCATTCATTAACTTAGAATCTATCATCTCATTTTGATCTCTTCTTGAAGTTCCTTTTATCGGTTGGCTAACAATTCTATCCTTTATTCTTTTAATATATCTTTCAGGGGAAGAAGATAAAAGATTTAAATTTTTATTTTTAAAAAAGGCACTCATGGGTGTTTTAGAAATCTCATTCAATTTAATATAAACTTCTGAAGGTATTATATTAGCATTTTGAGAAAACCATTCCATACAAAAGTTAGCTTCATAAATATCTCCTCTTTTGATATGTTCTAATAATAACTTTATTTTATTTTTATACTGATTTTTTTTTAATCTTTCTTTTAAAATTATTTTATTGGACTTCGTAAATTTTACCGTCAAATTTATTTGATTAATTTCATTCCAATCTTTATCTATTTCATTCCCATCAAGGTAAAGTGCTTCGACGTTTGAATTAGATACTAACCAGATTTTTTTTGGTTGAAAAAAAAATAAGTTAGGCAACTCAAAACTATCGATGTTCTTACTTTTAAGATTTTCTAATTCATTTTTTAAGTCATAAGAAAAATACCCAAAAACCCAATCTTGAGTATTTTTTAGATAATCATCTAGTTTATTTAAAGAGTTTTTTCTAGTATAAGAGGTTTCAGAATAAGAATCAAGAGCAAGAATAGCTTCATAATCGTTAATCTGAGATTTATGATTATTAGAATTTAAATAAACTGATGTGGCTGACTTATCAGACCATTTGAGTAGTTTTTTTTTAAAAGAACTAATGTCTTTTAAACTAAAGGTTTTTGAAATTCTAATCAATTAAAATATTTATATAAATCTAGTTTAGTTAATGCTAAATCATTAGTTAGATATAACTACATATGAAGTGCTCTATTTTCTGTAGCAGCTAAAGCAGCTTCCTTTATGGCCTCTGCATAAGTTGGATGCGAATGACTCATTCTTGAAATATCTTCAGCTGTAGCTCTATATTCCATAGCAACAACTGCCTCTGCAATCAAATCAGCAGCTCTAGCTCCAATAATATGTACCCCTAAAATTTCATCTGTTTTACTATCTGCTAAAATTTTAACAAAACCATCAATATCCATACTAGCCCTTGCCCTTCCTAAAGCACGCATAGGAAATTGACCCTTCTTAAAAGAAATACCCATTTGAGACAATTGCTCTTCAGTCTTTCCAACAGAAGCAACTTCTGGCCAAGTATATATTACGTTAGGTATTAAATTGTAGTTTATATGGGGCTTTTGATTTGCAATTATTTCCGCAACAAGCACTCCTTCCTCTTCAGCTTTATGAGCTAACATTGGACCCTTAATTACATCGCCGATAGCATAAACATTAACTTGACTAGTTTGTAACTTATCGTTTACCTCAACTTGACCTTTATCATTTGTATTAACTCCAATAGCCTCTAAATTTAATCCTTCTGTATAAGGTTTTCTTCCTACAGAAACCAAACAGTAGTCTCCGTTAAAACTTACTTTATTTCCTTTACTATCTTCTGCTTGAACTGAAACAGAGTCACCAGAAGAACTAACATCAAATACCTTATGAGATAGATAGAATTTGATTTTTTGTTTCTTGAAGATTCTTATTAATTCCTTGGACACTGAAGAATCCATAAAAGGAGTAATAGTATCAGAATATTCAATTACTGAAACTTCAGAACCTAACCTGTTGTAAACCTGACCTAACTCTAGCCCTATTACTCCTCCTCCAATAACAATAAGCTTTTTTGGAATTTCTTTAAGTTTCAAAGCCTCAGTAGAAGTTATAACCCTATTTCTATCAATTTTAGCGAAAGGCAAGGAAGTTGGCTTAGATCCAGTGGCAATTACAGCAGATTTATAAGATATTTGTTGATCATTCCCATCATTACAAATATTTATTTTTGAAGAATCTGTAAATGAGCCTAAACCCTTGTAAACAGAAATATTATTTTTAGACATCAAAAAATCAATTCCCTTGGTAGTTTGTTCCACTACAGAATCTTTTCTTGAAATCATTTTTTTTAAATCAACTTTTAACTCACCATCTATAGTAATACCATGAGAATCAAAATGTTTTAATGCATCATAATAATGATGGGATGAATCTAATAGAGATTTTGAAGGAATACAACCCACATTTAAACAAGTCCCTCCTAAAGTATCATACTTTTCAACCAAAGCAGTTTTCATACCTAACTGAGCACATCTAATGGCGCATACATAACCGCCCGGTCCAGATCCTATTACTACAACATCAAATTGATCCATTGTTTTTTTTTCAAAAGTACAAATGTTTTTATTTTATTTAATTATAATCATTAGATTAAAAGTTGAATTATTTTTATAAGTAAATCTTATATTAGCATTATGATGAAAAAATCCAATATTACAAATGATAAAATTTATAATATCACTTTATTTGAAGCACTTACTCCATTAGTTATTTTAGTTATTTTATTAGCATATAATGTTTGGGTTTATAAAGAAGACGCCATGTCAGGTTCCAATCAATTCACTTTATTAATTGGAGCAGCTGTAGCTGCAATTATAGGGCTTAAAAAAGGTATTGATTTCAAATCAATGATAGATGTTGTATCTATGAACTTAAAGTCTATAACAGGAGCTATATTAATATTGTTGTTTGTTGGAGCACTTTCAGGAACATGGTTAATTAGTGGAATTATACCCTCAATGATTTACTATGGATTAAAGATTCTTCACCCTTCAGTTTTTTTACCATCTTGCGTAGTTATATGTGCAATAATATCTTTAGCAACAGGAAGTAGTTGGACTACATCTGCAACTGTAGGAATTGCACTCATTGGAATATCTAAAGCTATTGGAATACCTACAGGCATGGCAGCAGGTGCCATTATTTCAGGTGCATATTTTGGAGATAAATTATCTCCATTAAGTGATACGACAAATCTAGCTCCTGCAATTTCAGGATCTGATCTATTTACTCATATTAAATACTTAACTCTAACAACAGTTCCAACAATTATTATAACCTTAATTGTATTTATAGTAATAAACTTTTTTGTTGTTTCAACAGGACCTACAGATAATGAAGTTTTAATCAATACTATAAGTAATACGTTTAATATAAACCCTTTAGTTTTTATTGTACCAATTATTGTAGTTTTTATGATATTTAAAAAAACCCCTCCATTAATAGCTTTATTTATTGGAACAATACTAGGAGCAGTATTTGCGGTAATTTTTCAACCTGAAGTTCTAAAGCAAATATCGGGATCAAGCACACTAACAATAAAGGATGCATATGTTTCCATTTTAAATGCAATCACAGTTGATACTTCTATAGAGTCTGGAAATCCTGATTTAAACGATTTATTTACTAGCGGAGGAATGAAAGGAATGCTTAATACAATTTGGCTAGTAATATGTGCAATGGTATTTGGAGGAATTATGGAAGCTATTGGTTCTTTAAATAAAATAAGCAATTCTCTTTTGGAATTAGGCAAGTCTACATTTTCATTATTTGCTAGTACAGCTGGAAGCTGTTTAGTACTTAACCTAACTGCTTCTGATCAATATTTGTCCATAGTAATACCTGGTAAAATGTTTTCTAAAGCTTACAAGGATAAGAACTTAGCTCCAGAAAACTTAAGTAGAACACTTGAAGACACAGGAACAGTCACATCTGTTTTAATTCCTTGGAATACTTGCGGAGCTTATCAATCAACAGTATTAGGCGTAAGTGTTTTTGATTATTTTATTTATGCTATTTTTAATTGGCTTAGTTTTTTTATGACTTTATTTTTTGCTGCATTAAATATTAAAATTAAAAAATTAGATATTAAAACAGTTTAATATACTTTTAAATTTAAATCTTTACTTTTGTTATTCTTAAATTATGGCTAAAACTAGTAACAAATTAAACTTTAAGGAAACATTTACATTAAGTCGTAGTCAACAGATAATGTTAGGTGTTTTTTTGATTTTATTTTCAATTCTAACTTTCGCTTCATTATTATCCTATTTTAATACTTGGAGAGTTGACCAATCTGATCTCGAAAATTTTTTCAATAAAGAAATTGATTCAATTAATATTGCTAAAAAATTTGGCGCTCTTTTAAGTCATTTTTTAATTTATAGAATGTTTGGAGTAGCTTCCTTTATATTCTCAATTTTATTGTTAATAACTGGACTTTCTTATTTTGTTGGAGCTAATTCAAAAAAACTTGTAAATAAATGGGTTTGGGGAGTGTTAATAATGATTTGGTTTTCAGTTTTCTTTGGATATTTTTTCTCAAACAAACTTTTAGCTGGATCAATTGGATATGAGTTAACCGAACTTATATCTATATATACAGGAGAAATTGGTATTATATCAATATTAGTTTTTGGTTTATTTTCATATTTAGTTATTAGAATTAATTTAACGCCTGAGAATGTATATAATTGGATTAAAACACTTTGGATAAAAAACAAAAAATCATTTGATACAAATGAAGAAAATATTGCAGCTCAAAAGCAGAGTATTAATACTGACATCAATTTAAATTTAGAATCGGAATCAAAATTTAAAGTAAAAAAAGAAAATCTAAAGCCAACAATAGAAAATTTCTCTTCTATAAATAAATCTAATGTAAAAGAAGATTTAAAAATTGAGGATAATATTGAAATAGAAATTGAGACCAATAAAAAAGAAGAAACATTAGATGAAGATTCTATTGCTAAAAATTTAGTTAAAAAATTTGGTGAATACGATCATACACTAGAGCTAAAAAACTTTCAAACTCCCTCAATCGATCTACTAAAAGATTACGATAATGGTGGTGTCATCACTATAAACGAAGAAGAATTAGAAGAAAATAAAGAGAAAATAATTGAAACTTTAAAAAATTATAAAATTGAAATTGATCAAATAAAAGCCACCATTGGCCCTACTGTTACATTATATGAAATAGTTCCAGAAGCTGGTGTTAGAATTTCTAAAATTAAAAATTTAGAAGATGACATAGCTTTATCTCTATCTGCACTAGGGATCAGGATAATTGCGCCTATTCCAGGAAAGGGTACTATTGGGATAGAAGTTCCTAACAAAAATTCAACGATTGTTTCAATGCGTTCTGTAGTTGCTTCTAAAAACTTCCAAGAATCAGAAATGGAACTTCCATTAGTTTTAGGAAAAACAATTAGTAATGAGTCCTATGTAGTTGATTTAGCAAAAATGCCTCACTTACTAATGGCTGGAGCTACTGGTCAAGGAAAGTCAGTTGGTTTAAATGCAGTATTAACATCATTAATATATAAAAAACATCCCTCAGAAGTTAAATTTGTACTTGTAGACCCCAAAAAAGTAGAATTAACTCTATTTAATAAAATCGAAAGACATTACTTAGCAAAATTACCTGATACTGACGAAGCTATTATTACTGATAATAAAGCTGTTATAAAGACATTGAATTCTCTTTGTATAGAAATGGATAATCGTTATGAAATGCTTAAAAATGCTTTATGTAGAAATATTAAAGAATACAACACCAAGTTTAAACAAAGGAAACTAAATCCAGACTCTGGAAATGTTTTTTTACCCTATATAGTATTAATAATAGATGAATTTGCAGATTTAATAATGACTGCTGGAAAAGAAGTAGAAACTCCGATAGCTAGACTAGCACAATTAGCTCGTGCTGTAGGTATTCATTTAATAATCGCAACTCAAAGACCATCAGTAAATGTAATTACTGGAATTATAAAAGCAAATTTTCCTGCTAGAATAGCTTTTAGAGTAACATCTAAAATTGATTCAAGAACAATTTTAGATAGCGGTGGAGCTGATCAGTTAATAGGTCGTGGTGATATGCTGTATACTCAAGGTAATGAACTTATAAGAATACAATGTGCTTTTGTAGACACACCAGAAATTCAAAAAATTACTGATTTCATAGGGTCTCAAAAAGCTTACGCTACAGCATATGAATTACCAGAATATATTGGTGAAGAAAGTTCTAATTCAATGGATAATAACATTGACGATAGAGACGTCTTATTTAAAGAAGCAGCAGAAGTGATAGTAATTGCGCAACAGGGTTCTGCATCTCTTCTTCAAAGAAAAATGAAACTAGGTTATAATAGAGCAGGAAGAATAATAGATCAATTAGAAGCAGCTGGTATAGTTGGAACATTTGAAGGAAGTAAAGCGAGAGAAGTTATAATTCCTGATCTTGCTTCATTAAATGCCTTTTTAGAAAACGAAAAAAATAATTAATGAAAAATGTTTTAATATTTAATTTATTACTTGTCATAAGCACCCTTTACGCTCAAAATGATATTAAAGCAGATAATTTATTAAATAAAGTTTCGCAGAAAATTGATCAATCTAAAAGTTATAAAATTGATTTTACTTATACTTTAGAAAATAAACTTGAAGGGATCAATCAAGACTCTAAAGGCTCTGTTATAATTAAAGAAGACAGTTATGTATTAAACTTCATGGGAATATCACAAATTTGTGATTCTAAATATATTTATACAATTGTTGATGAAAATGAAGAAGTAATAATTTCAACTGTAGACGATGAAGATGAGCAAACTATAAAACCATCACAATTATTAAATTTTTATAGGACTGGATACTTATTGCTTTGGGACAGACTTGAAATTAATAACAAGGATAAGATTCAATTTATAAAACTTATACCAATTGACTCTAACTCTGAAATAAGTCATCTCTTACTAGGAATTGACATTAGTGATTACAACATATCTAAGTTAGTTGAAATTGGAAAAAATAAAACTAAAACAATTCTTAAAGTAAATAGTATTACTTATAACCCTTTGATCAATGAAAAAACATTTCTTTTTGATAAAAGTAAGTATGAAAATTATTATATAGAAAATCTTTAAAAAAATGAAGATTCTTCATAAATATATATTAACATCCTATTTAAAAACATTCTTTAGTTTCTTCTTTATTTTAATGTTCATTTTCTTAATTCAGATAATATGGGTCTTTATTGATGATTTAGCAGGAAAAGAAGTGGATTTTGAGATTTTATTTAAATTCTTATTATTTTATTCTCCAAAGTTACTTCCCTTAGTACTTCCTCTAACAGTCTTGTTAGCTTCTATAATGACATTTGGCAATCTTTCTGAGCAATATGAGCTAGCAGCAATTAAGTCTTCTGGGATGTCACTTTTTACTGCAATGAAAAGTATTATAGTATTTAACTTGATACTATGTGTTGGAATGTTTTTTATAGCTAACACTTTAATACCATTTGCTGAATTTAAATCATACAACCTTAGAAAAAATTTAGCCAAATTAAAACCAGCTTTAGCAATTACTGAAGGTGTTTTTAATGACATTAACATGATGAATATTAAAGTTGCTAGAAAACACGGACCAAACAACACGCTTTTAGAAGATGTAATTATTCATACAAATAATTTTAATTCAAAAAACACATTGGTTATAAAGGCAGAGAGTGGTGAGTTAATCTCGAACGAATCGGAAAAGGTTTTAAAATTAGTTTTGAAAAATGGAAAAAGATATCAAGACATAGAAAGTAGAAGGCCAAACAATAAGCAATTTGTTCCTCACACTTACGTTTCTTTCGAAAAATATATAATGAATATAGATTTAAGCGAATTCAATCAGGTAGATTTTGATGATGAAAAGTATAGTAACACCTTTAGAATGCAAAACGTATCACAATTAAGGTTTAGTATCGATTCATTATCTGAAAAATTAGCTTTTAGATACGAAAACTTTGGAAAAAATTTTTATACTAGAACAGGAATAACAAATTTTCAAAGCATCGTTAGAGTTGATAATAAAAACATAAGTAAAGATCTTTATAGCGACTACAGAAATCATTTAAATGATTATCCTAAAGACATACAGATAAATATAGTTAACGCTGTTTTAAATGTGCTTAAAAGTCAAAAACAAGTTTTGTTAAATCAAAAAAATACTTTTTTTATAAAAGAAAAAATAATTAACCTTCATAAATCAAATTTATTTGATAAATATGCGTTAGCATTAAGCTCCTTAATTTTATTTTTTGTTGGTGCTCCTTTAGGTGCAATTATAAGGAAAGGTGGTTTTGGTCTTCCTATGGTTATTTCTTTAATACTTTTTTTGAGTTATCATTTTCTAGGAACTTTTAGTAGAAATGCTGCCGAAGATGGAAGTGTAGATTCACTAATAGCTAGCTGGATACCAAATTTGATAATGCTTCCCCTGGGAATGTATTTAATATGGAGAGCTTCCTCTGATAAATCAATAATTAATTTTGACAAAATAACCTATCCATTTCAAGTTATTATAAACAAAATTTTATCATTAAAAAAAGCTTAAAACACCTTATATTTAAAAAATGTCTACAACAAGAAATACAATAAAATTAAACACTATTAAAGAAGCTATTGAAGATATAAAAGCTGGTAAAATAATAATAGTTGTTGATGATGAAAACAGAGAAAATGAAGGAGATTTTGTTTGTGCTGCAGACTTAGTTACGCCTGAAATAATAAATTTTATGGCCAAACACGGAAGAGGATTAATATGTGTCCCTTTGACTGAAAGCAGATCAAAGGAACTTAATTTAAATCCTATGGTGACAAACAATACGGATCCTATGGATACAGCTTTTACTGTTTCAGTAGATTTAAGAGGAAACGGAGTTACGTCAGGAATATCAGCCTCAGATAGATCAAAAACAATTAAGGCTATAGTAGGTAAAAACACAAAAAGTGATGATTTAGCTAGACCAGGACATATATTTCCTTTAATTGCTAAAGATGGTGGAGTACTTAGAAGAACTGGACACACGGAAGCTGCTATTGATTTTGCAAGACTTGCGGGATATTCACCAGCTGGCGTTATATGTGAAATAATGATTGAAGACGGATCTATGGCTAGATTGCCAGATTTAATTATAATTGCTAAGAAACTTGACTTAAAAGTTGTCTCTATCGAAGATTTAGTTGCCTTTAGAATGAAACATGATAGCCTTATTTCTAAAAAGGATTCCTTTGATTTTAATACTAGGTTTGGAGAATTTAAATTACATGCTTTTCAACAAACAAATAACAATCAAGTCCATATAGCTTTAACTAAAGGAGATTGGGAAAGTAATGATCCTGTTCACGTTCGAATAAACTCGTCATTAACCAACAATGATCTACTGACATCTTTAACTTCTGATTCAGATAGAACTTTTGAAAATATTTTTAAAAAAATTAATTCAAATAAAAATGGAGTTATTGTCTTTATAAATCAAACACCTAATCCTAGTAATATATTATTTAGGTTAAATAAGTTGAAATCAATTCAGTCAAAAAATATCATAAAATCTCAACCTATTCAAATGGATGAGAAAGATTTTGGAATTGGAGCGCAAATTCTTCATGAGTTGAAGGTTAATAAAATACAATTGCTTACAAATAGTACTCAAATAAAAAGGATTGGAATGATTGGTTATGGTCTAGAAATTGTAGAGTATATCAATTACTAAAAAAACCAAAGCTTTATTGACATTAGTACTACCATTACTATTAAAAAAACTTTAATTGATTTCTCTCCTTTTTTAACAGACCATCTACTTGACGTCCATCCACCTAAAAAATTACCTAAAGCAAGAAATAAACCAAAAGTCCAATTGACCTTATCTGCCAGTGCAAAAGTTATCAAAGCTCCTAAGGTGTAAATCATAACAATTACAACTTTAGCAGAATTAACCTTAACTAAACTCAATCTATTGTAATAGTGTAAAAACAACATAATCACAAAACCAATGCCTGCGTTTATAAATCCTCCATAAACACCAATAAAAAAAAATGCAAGAATAGAAACAAAAAGATGTTTTCCTGTTAACCTTTCCAATAGATCATTATGATCAATACTTGGTTTAAATACAATTAAACCAACAACTACAATCATTATAACAGCTAATATTTTATTAAATAAATCACCATCAATCTCAATAGCTAATTTAGCTCCTATTAAAGCTCCAAAAAGACCTGAAATGCCTAAATAAATATTAAATGGAAAAGTAGAAACGTTTTTACTCTTAAAACCAAGAGTTGCAGACGATGTAGACATTAATATAGCTACCCTGTTAGTTCCGTTAGCAACTGCAGCAGGTAATCCTAGAAAAATTAATAAAGGAAGCGTAAGTAAAGAACCTCCACCAGCCATTGTATTCATAAATCCTGCAATAAAACCTACAAATATCAGCAAAGGATATACCCATAATGACAGATCAAAATCTAACATATTTCAAATGTAGTGAAAAGGTATTTATATAATTTATTAAATAAAATTGGGTCAAAATAAAAAGGAAGTTATATTTGCACTCGATTGGAGAAGTGGCAGAGTGGTCGAATGCACTAGTCTTGAAAACTAGCGTACTGCAAGGTACCAGGGGTTCGAATCCCTTCTTCTCCGC
>CAJWFY010000014.1 GCA_913031655.1 uncultured Flavobacteriaceae bacterium | reverse complement strand
TTAAAAATTTATCTATTTTAGGATTTATATTAATATTTGCATGAGTGAATTGAGTAGATATTACCGAAAGAGATTGATATAAAAATACGAGCCACATATTAACTCCTAAAACTATAACTCCAGTAAGAGTAAAAACAAATCTAACTACACTTTCAAAAGGGTGATGTCTATTCCCAGTAGTAGTGTCTACGTTATGGTCAGAGTGATGAACCAAATGAATTTTCCACAAAAATTTAACCCTATGTTGAACATAATGCGGTAAATAAGCTCCAATTAAATCTAATAAAAAAACACCCAATATTATATTTAGAATAGGAGGGATTTCAAAAACATTTAAAATACCAAAATTATTAGCAGTAACCCAATCGGCTGAGTTTAGCAACAAAAAAGCAAGAGAAAAATTTATAAGAATTGTAGTGAAAGTAAAAAAGAAATTAGTGAAAGCATGCTTTAGTTTCTTATAATTAAAATTAAATAATGGAATTATAGATTCAATAGACCAAAAAAAAGTAATCCCACCAACAAGAATAACAGCTCTTTGTAAGGAAGTTATATTTTCGAAAAAATCAATGAAACCTATCATAATTAACTAATTATTGGTAATTTATAAAAAAATCAATTTAAATTTAAATAAAATATTATAAAATGGCTAAAACTCCTTCAAATATGGTTCCAATTGGATTTAGTGCTCCCTCTTTTGAACTTTATGACACTGGCTCTAAAAAAATATTGAAATCAGATGATCTTTTTGGAAAAAAATGTACTCTTCTAATGTTTATATGTAATCATTGTCCATTTGTAATTCACGTAAATAATGAAATTGTAAAAATGGCAAATGAATTTCAAAACAAAGGGATTTCGTTCATTGCCATTTCAAGTAATGATGCAAAAAATTATCCTGCAGATAGCCCTAACAAAATGAGTGAGACGGTAATTCAAGAAAAATATACTTTTCCATATCTATATGATAAAACACAACAAGTTGCTAAAAGTTATGACGCAGCTTGTACACCAGATTTTTATGTTTTTGATGCAAATAAAAAACTAATTTACAGAGGACAACTAGACAACTCACGACCAGGTAATAACATACCATTATCAGGATCTGACATTAGAACAGTTTTTAAATGTGTTTTGGAATCTAAAGAAATCACAATTAATCAGAAACCTAGTATAGGTTGCAATATTAAATGGCTTAGTTAAAGTAACTCGACTTCAAAAATAAGAGTAGCATTTGGAGGAATCACTCCGCCAGCTCCGCTCTCGCCATATGCTAAACCAGAGGGAATAACAAATCTGGCTTTATCTCCTTTACTTAAAAGCATAACACCTTCATCCCAACCTGGGATGACTTGACCTATACCTACTTTAAACTCTATTGGTTCATCTCTTTTATAAGATGAGTCAAATACAGTTCCATCTAAAAGTTGACCTTTGTAATGAACTTTAACCATATCTCCTTTATTAGGAGATTCTCCATTTCCTTTTGACAAAATGGTATATCTTAAACCTGAGTCAGTTTCTAAGTAACCTTTTGAAACTTCTTCAATGACTTCTTTGTTTTTTTTAATTAGATCGGTCAGCTCATTATCTTTTTTAGATTTAAATTCAATAAAGTTTTTTGGAGCATCCCAACCATTTGCTTCATCCCCAACTCTAATTATTTCAATTGAATTAATCAAGTCGTCCTGTTTAATATCATTAACTATTTTTTGACCTTTAATAACTTCTCCAAAAACAGTATGTTTATTATCTAACCATTCAGTTGGAATGTGGGTAATAAAAAATTGACTCCCGTTGGTAGATTTACCAGAGTTAGCCATGGAAAGAATTCCTGGTTTATCATGTTTTAGTTCAGGATGGAATTCATCATCAAACTTATAACCAGGATCACCTGTTCCCGTTCCTTGCGGGCAACCTGTCTGAATCATAAAGTCCGGAATCACTCTATGAAATTTAACTCCATCATAAAAGGGTACATCTTTTGACTTAAAAGAGTTATCAATTTTACCCTCTGATAAACCGACAAAATTTGCAACAGTGCCTGGCGTTTTTTTGTAGTGAAGAGTTAACAAAATATCACCTTGACTAGTTTTTATTTTCGCGTAAATACCTTCTTCCATTTAATTATGATTATTAATTAATTTAAAAGGCGCAAGTTAAACTAAAGCTGTGAAATTAAAAAAATAAAATGATAAGTTTAGAATGTTAATTAGAGACGTCATTTATAAACTTTATTCTATATAACTTTAAATCGATCTCCTCATAATCTCCATCAAACTCATCAATCGCTAAACTTATATCATCAGACTCGGAATCAATAAAATAATCATATAATTCTTCTTGTTGATCTTCCTCAAAAATTTCATCAATCATATAATTAATATTTAACTTAGTTCCAGAAAAAACTATAGTTTCTAATTCTTTAATTAGTTTTGATAATTCAATACCTTTTGAGTCAGCAATATCAATAGGTTGAATTTTTCGATCAATACTTTGAATAATAAATAGTTTTAAAGCAGAGTTAGATCCTGTTGTTTTTATTATCAAATCTTCAGGCCTAGTTATGTTATTCTCATTTACATAATCATTAATTAAAATAACAAAAGATTGACCGAATTTAGAAGCTTTTCCTTCTCCAACTCCATTAATATTTTTTAATTCATCTATGGATATTGGGTATTTAAAAGCCATTTCCTCAATGGATGATTCTTGAAAAATAGCATAAGGAGGAATACCTTTAGATTTTGCTATTTTTTTTCTTTCAGAAATTAAAATTGAAAACAATACTTTATTGAAAACATTTTTTTGAGATATTTTTTTCTGATTATTCAACCTTCCATCGTCAGAATAATTATGATTCTCTGTTATATAAAAATCAAAAGGTTCCAGTAGAAATTTTTTCGAATTCTTATTCATTTTCACAACACCATAAGACTCAACTAATTTTTCAATTAGTCCTTCAACTAGCATATGTCTAATTAATGAATGCCAAAAGACTTCGTTGAATTGTTTGCCTACTCCAAAAAAATCATTTGTAATCACATTGTGAGATCTTAATAAGTTAGTTGCTTCTCCTAAAAGGTAACCAACTAATTCTTTGATTCTATATTGCTGTTTTGTTTTCTCAATCAGATCTAAAACCATCTTAACTTGATCGTTAACCTTGATTTTAGGCTTGGGATTTTTCATGTTATCATCCATCATTGCTCCTTCCCCATTAATTTCATCATAATCTTCACCAAAATAGTTTAGTAAAAATTTTCTTCTAGACATAGAGGTTTCTGCATAAGCAGCAATTTCATCTAACAAAGAACAACTTTGCTCTTTTTCTGCTAAAGCTTTTCCAGACATGAATTTTTCTAATTTCTCAATATCTTTAAAAGAATAAAAAGCTAAGCAATGTCCCTCACCACCATCTCTTCCTGCCCTACCAGTTTCTTGGTAATAGCTTTCAAGACTTTTAGGGATATCATTATGTATTACAAATCTAACATCTGGTTTATCTATCCCCATTCCAAAAGCAATTGTAGCTACAATCACATCACACTCTTCCATTAAAAACATATCTTGATTTTTGATTCTAGTTTTAGATTCAAGACCCGCATGATAAGGAAGGGCATTTATCCCGTTAACTTGTAAAAATTGAGAAAGTTCATTAACACCTTTTCTAGATAAACAATAGATTATACCAGATTTACCTTGTCTGTTTTTTATAAATGAAATTATATCTTTATTTAAGTTTGATGTTTTTTGTTTGACTTCGTAAAAAAGATTAGGTCTATTAAATGAAGACTTGAAAAGCTCGGCTCCGTTAATATGAAGGTTTTTAATTATGTCATCCTGAACCTTTGGAGTGGCTGTGGCTGTTAAAGCTATTATAGGAATATTGTTTTTTATTTTATTTAAAATTGAATTTAAATTTCTATACTCAGGCCTGAAATCATGCCCCCATTCAGAGATACAATGAGCTTCGTCTACCGCTAAAAAAGAAATATTTGACTGACTTAAAAAATCAATATATTCTTGTTTCGCTAAAGATTCAGGTGCAACATATAAAAGTTTTGTAATTCCGTTTGAAATATCATTTTTAACATTTTGAATTTCTGTGTTATTTAAAGATGAGTTTAATACATGAGCTATACCATCGTTGGAGGAAATTCCTCTTATTACATCTACTTGATTCTTCATTAATGCAATTAGGGGGGAAACTACTAGCGCTGTTCCTTTTGATAGTAGTGCAGGAAGCTGAAAGCATAATGACTTACCAGCCCCAGTAGGCATTATCACCATAACACTCTTGTTCTGTAAAACAGAATTTATTATTTGTTCTTGTTCACCTTTGAAGCTTGAAAACCCAAATAAAGTTTTTAATTCTTTTTTTAAATCCAATTCTAAAGCCATGTTTTGTTTAACAAGGTATTTTGTACATTTGTCCCATACAATATAACGTTAAAACATTATTTAAAAAACTATTTTGAATTCAAATTTCAACATATTACAAACTGCTCAAGAAAGTATCAAAAATCAAGGTGAAGCAATTTTAAATTTGTCAAATTTTATTGATTCCGATTTTGAAAATTCAGTGAAAGTAATTCACGCTATAAAAGGAAGAGTTATAGTGACTGGAATTGGAAAAAGTGCAATTATTGCCAAAAAAATTGTTGCAACCTTTAATTCTACAGGAACGCCATCTGTATTTATGCATGCTTCAGAAGCTATTCATGGAGATTTAGGTATTGTTCAAAATAATGATATTATTATTTTAATATCTAAAAGCGGAAACACAGCTGAGATTAAAACATTAATTCCATTTTTAAAAGAAACCAATGTCAGTTTGATTGGTATTTCATCTGACAAAAACTCATATTTAGGATTAAATTCTGATTTCTTTTTAAAAAGTTTTATTGAAAAAGAAGCTTGCCATAATAATCTAGCGCCAACGACTAGTACTACTGCTCAATTAGTGATTGGAGATGCTTTAGCAATATGTTTATCAAAATTAAATGGTTTTAAAAAAAGTGATTTTGCAAAGTACCACCCAGGTGGTTCTTTAGGCAGAGAACTTCATTTAAAGGTTAAAGAAATTATTATAAAAAATAAAAAACCTGAAGTAAATGAAAAAGATAATCTCGCTACAATCATCAATGAAATTTCAAATAAAATGCTTGGGGCTACTGCAATTACGAATAATCAAAAAGCTATAGGAATAATTACCGATGGAGATTTGAGACGTTTTTTTTCATCAGGTAAAGATATAAATTCAGTTTCTGCAAAAGATTTTATGTCAAAGACTCCCAAAACTATTAATTCTGAATCGTTAGCTTCTGAAGCATTAACAATAATGAATAAGAATAAAATAACTCAACTAATTGTTCAGGATAATGACAATTACATAGGGATTATTCATTTACACAATATACTTAACGAAGGATTATCTTAATGAAAACAACTAAAGTAGATGAAATGTCATTTCTAGATCATCTTGAAGACTTAAGATGGCACTTAATAAGATCTGTTTTTGCAATTCTTATTGCAGGCTCTGTAGCATTTCTAGCTAAAGATTTTATTTTTGATAAAATACTATTTGGACCAAAAAATACAAATTTCTTCACTTATGATATGTTGTGTAGTCTATCTAACATGCTTGGACTAGACGATAGTTTTTGTATTAGTGAAATGCCATTTAGAATTCAAAGCAGAACAATGTCTGGGCAGTTTTCAGCACATATTTGGATGTCTATTACTGCAGGATTTATAATTTCATTTCCATATGTAATATACCAATTTTGGAGTTTCATTAGCCCTGGTTTATATGATAAAGAAAAAAATAATGCTAAAGGTTTTATCTTCATTTCGTCTGTTTTATTTTTTATAGGAGTTCTTTTCGGTTATTACATAGTTACGCCACTATCTATTAATTTTTTAGGCTCATACAGCGTTAGTAATGAAATATTCAATGACTTTGACCTAGACAGTTATGTTGGTTTAATCAGAGCTTCAGTTTTAGCTTCAGGACTAATATTTGAATTACCAATTATAATATATTTCCTTACTAAAATAGGCTTAGTAACTCCAGAAATAATGAAA
The DNA here is from genome assembly GCA_913031655.1 of uncultured Flavobacteriaceae bacterium. Taxonomy (GTDB): domain Bacteria; phylum Bacteroidota; class Bacteroidia; order Flavobacteriales; family Flavobacteriaceae; genus MAG-121220-bin8. Next base: position 13,794 of record CAJWFY010000014.1, on the reverse strand, counting down.
AAATATAGGAAATTTGCTCTTGTATTTGTCTTAGTATTATCTGCTATAATCACTCCTCCAGATGTAGCTAGTCAAATTATAGTAGCCATTCCAATTATCATTCTATATCAGATTAGTATATATATTTCTAAATTTGTTTTGAGAAAAGAAGAGAAAAACAAAATATAAATGATTGTATAATTATGAAATTAAAAGCTAGTAAAATATTTAAATCATATAAGGGTAAAAGGGTAGTAAATGAAATTTCTATTGAAGTTAATCAAGGAGAAATAGTTGGACTTCTAGGTCCAAATGGTGCAGGCAAAACAACATCATTTTACATGATTGTAGGCTTAATTAAGCCAGACGGCGGAGTCGTATCATTAAATAATGAAGACATCTCTACATTTCCTATGTATAGAAGAGCTCAAAAGGGTATTGGATATTTGGCTCAAGAAGCTTCTGTTTTCAGAAAGCTTTCTGTTGAAGATAATATTATGGCAGTTTTAGAATTAACAAATTTATCTAAACAGGATCAAATAAATAAAATGGAATCACTAATTAATGAATTCAATTTACAAAAAATCAGAAAAAACAGAGGAGATTTATTATCAGGAGGTGAACGCAGAAGAACAGAAATAGCAAGAGCTTTAGCGACAGACCCTAAGTTTGTTTTATTAGATGAACCATTTGCTGGCGTTGATCCTATTGCAGTTGAAGATATTCAGAAAATTATTTCTCATTTAAAAAGTAAAAATATAGGAATATTAATAACTGATCACAATGTCCAGGAAACATTAGCTATTACTGATAGAACTTATTTAATGTTTGAAGGAAATATTTTGAAAGCTGGAATACCAGAAGATTTAGCTAAAGACGAAATGGTAAGAAAACTATACTTAGGTCAAAATTTTGAATTTAGAAAGAAAAATTTAGATTTTAGATCTAAATAAATTTATAAAAATATACAGTATTACTATTAAAGTAAAAGCTCCCAACTTAAAAATCAAAAAAAGCAATACTGACAAAGAGATAAAAATAAAGACCAAACGATTTTCTTTAAATTTTAAATTCTTTAATTTCAAAGAGAACATCTTTAAGTTACAAACTAACAAATAAGAGGAAACAACTATTATAGAAATTAGAAAAATAGTATTATCCAAATAGTGTGTTTTATTAATCTGTTCAAAAAAAACAGGAAGAAAAACAATTAAGATGGCATTTGCAGGAGTTGGCAATCCAATAAACTCCGTGTTAATTGAACTAACATTAAATTTTGCAAGTCTGTAAGAAGAGGCTAAAGTTATCGCAAAAGCAAAATAAGGGCTTAAACTTATTAAGTAATTAGATGAGTTAATATAAAAACTAGAGTTTTCTATTAAGTTCAACATAACAATAGAGGAGGTCATTCCAAATGTTACTAAATCTGATAAGGAGTCCAACTGAACTCCAAGTTTCGAGTCAACATTAAGTAACCTAGCAAAAAATCCGTCAAAAAAATCACAAATTAAACCTAAGACTACAAAAAATGCTAAAATTTTAAGATCTCCATTTATTCCATAAACAACAGCGATACAACCAAAAAAAAGATTTAATAAAGTAAGTGCGTTAGGAATAAAAGAAAATAATTTCATTTTTTAAAAATAGTAATTTAAATGAACTTAGTTTATTACAGTTTAATAATTACTGATTAATTTTTGAATTTAGTAACTTGCTAATGAAAATATCCATAAATTCTTGAATAAAACACATCTTTCTTACAGCATTATATCTGGTCTTCTTTTAGGACTTTCTTGGCCTATTAATGGAGTAGTTTTTTTAATTTTCATAGCTTACGTTCCTTTGTTAATAGTTGAAAATAATTTAAGATACAGATCAATAAAAAAAATATTTTCTTATAGTTTTTTATCCTTTTTCATTTGGAACACAATCACCTGTTGGTGGATAATTTATTCAACAGTTTTTGGGATGATATTTGCCATTTTACTTTATTCATTGTTAATGGCTTTAGTTTTTTCTTCATATAGTTTAATTTCAAAAAAAATTGGAAATAAACTAGGTGTTATTTATTTTATTTCATCTTGGATTGTTTTTGAAAAATTTAACTTAATATGGGATTTTTCATGGCCATCTTTAATATTGGGTAATGTTTTTTCAGAATCTCATCATTTAATCCAATGGTATGAATATACAGGCTCTTTTGGGGGGACACTATGGGTGCTTATCGTTAATTTATGTTTTTATAAAGCTTACAGTAATTACATAATAAAGAAAAAAAACTATAAGAAAATATTTTCGATTTCGTTACTAACAATTTCAATCCCAATAATTATTTCTCTTTTTATATACAATAACCAAACTGTGAGTAAGGATTCAATAAACATATCAATTATTCAGCCCAATATAGATCCTTACAACGAAAAGTACGGAAGAACTAATTTTGATATTCTAAAGGAATTTAAACAAACCACAAACAATGAAATTTTTAATAATACAATAATTTTTACACCAGAAACATACTTTTCTGAAAGTCCTGGATATTTGATCTCTAATTTTTTTGAAACTCCTTTTTATCAAGATTTGAATTCATATTTAAAAAGTAAAAACTCACAAGTAATTAGTGGTATTCAATTTTATAAAATATACAATTCAAAACTAACCAAAACCAATAGCTCAAATTATATTAGAGATAGTATATGGCTTGATGTATATAACAGTAGCTTTATAAACTCCAATCTAAAACAAGTCTACCATAAATCTAAATTGGTTGTAGGGGTAGAAAACCTTCCTTATAAAAAAATTTTAAAACCTATTTTAGGTAATTTACTTTTAGATTTTGGTGGAACAATTATGTCAAGAGCAACTCAAAAAAATAGGACTGTTTTTACAACAAATAATAATAATAAAATTGCACCAATAATTTGTTATGAAGCTATGTATGGAGAATACTTAAATGAATATGTCAGAAACGGAGCCCAATTTCTAGCAATTATTACTAACGATGGCTGGTGGAGTAATTCACCCGGTCATAAACAATTATTAAGTTATTCTAAACTAAGGGCCATCGAATCTAGAAGAGATATAGCAAGAACTGCAAACACAGGAATATCTGCAGTGATAAACAAAAGAGGAGATATTTTAAAAACTATTGATTATAATAAAAGTGGAGTAATAAATAGCTCTATTCATTTATCTAATGAAATTACTTTTTATGTAAAGTATGGAGATTATATTTATAGAATTGGACTTTTTTTCTTTCTAATTGTAGTGTTATTTTATTTTACAAAAAAAAAATAATAATAAATTTTTCCTTAAAACATTGTGTGAGTCATTTAAAAATTTATTTTTGCAAATATTAAATATTTTTAATTATGTATTGGACATTAGAACTAGCCACGTATTTAACTGACGCACCTTGGCCTGCAAATAAAGATGAGTTAATTGATTTCGCTATAAGAACAGGCGCTCCTTTAGAAGTAATAGAAAATTTACAAGAAATTGAAGAAGAAGAAGAAGAAACTTATGAATCTATTTTAGAAATTTGGCCTGATTACCCTACCGATGATGACTATCTTTGGAATGAGGACGAATATTAGCTCTTTTAAAAACTTCAATAAAGTCTCTTTTGAGGCTTTTTTTTTGCTTAAATTTGATCTAAATATAATAATCTAATGAGCTTAATAAACTCTATACTTAATGTTTTTGTTGGAAATAAATCAAAAAAAGATTTAAAAGAAGTTGAAGGGGTTGTTCAAGAGATTTTAAGTTTCGAAAATGATCTTTCCAACTTAGATCACAATCAACTTAGAAATAAAACAAATGAATTTAAAGAAGGTATTCAATCTGTTAAAGAACCTTTTAATGAACAAATTTCAAAAATAAAAGAAAAAATAGATTCTTCTTCAAGTATTGATGAGAAAGATGAATTATTTCAGGAAATAGATTTAATTACAGAACAGTCAAATTTAAAAGTTGATGAGAAATTAAACGAAATTCTTCCTGAAGCTTTTGCAGTTGTCAAAGAAACTGCAAAAAGATTTAAAGATAACTCTGAAATAAAAGTTAAAGCATCCTCCTTTGACATGAACCTTTCATCAGAAAAAACCTATGTAACTATTGATGGGGAAGATGCAATTTGGTTGAATAAATGGAATGCTGCAGGCAAGGAGGTGATTTGGGACATGGTTCATTACAACGTACAACTTATCGGAGGTATAGCATTACACAGGGGGAAAATTGCAGAAATGCACACTGGAGAAGGTAAAACTCTAGTAGCAACACTTCCAGTCTACCTAAATGCTTTGACCGGCAATGGAGTTCATCTTGTTACTGTTAATGATTATCTAGCAAAAAGAGATAGCGCTTGGATGGCCCCAATATTTGAATTTCATGGACTTAGTATTGACTGTATTGATCATTACAATCCAAATTCTGAGGGAAGAAAAAAGGCATATAATTCTGATATAACTTACGGAACAAACAATGAGTTTGGTTTTGATTATTTAAGAGATAATATGGCTCATTCCTCTTCTGATTTAGTACAAACTAAGCATTCTTACGCTATTGTAGATGAAGTTGATTCAGTGTTAATAGATGATGCTAGAACTCCACTAATTATTTCTGGACCTGTTCCAAAAGGAGATATTCATGAATTTGACAAGTTAAAACCAAAAGTTTATTCAATAGTTCAAAAGCAAAAACAGTTATTAGTTCAAGTTCTTGCTAAAGCAAAAAAATTAATAAAAGAGGGCAACAAAGAAGACGGAGGATTTAACCTTTTACAGGTTTACAGAGGATTACCTAAGAATTCAGCATTAATAAAATATTTAAGTGAAGAAGGAGTTAAACAATTACTTCAAAAAACTGAAAATTTTTATATGCAAGATAATAATCGTGAGATGCCAAAGGTAGATTATGATTTGTATTTCGTAATTGATGAGAAAAACAATCAAATAGAGTTAACAGATAAGGGAATTGATGATATTTCTGACAATAAAGATAATTCACATTTTTTTGTTTTACCAAACCTTTCTATTGAACTAGCTGAAATCGAAAATAAAAAACTAGAAGTCAATAAAGAAGTTGAAGAAAAAGAAAAAATATACAACGAATTTGCAATTAAAAGTGAAAGAATACACACACTTAATCAATTATTAAAAGCATACACTCTATTTGAAAAAGACACTGAATATGTTTTAATGGATAATAAAGTTAAAATAGTAGATGAGCAAACTGGAAGAATAATGGATGGGAGAAGATATTCTGACGGTCTTCATCAAGCTATTGAAGCAAAAGAAAATGTAAAAATTGAAGATGCTACCCAGACATTTGCATCAGTTACACTACAAAACTATTTCAGAATGTATAAAAAACTTTCCGGAATGACAGGTACAGCTATTACTGAAGCTGGAGAGTTTTGGGATATTTACAAACTGGATGTTGTAGAGATACCTACAAACAGACCTATCGCCAGAAAAGATAATAACGATTTAATTTATAAGACTAAAAGAGAAAAGTATAATGCAGTTATTGAAGATGTCACTAAAGTAGCAAATGAAGGACGTCCTGTATTAATTGGAACAACTTCAGTAGAAATTTCTGAATTATTAGCAAAAATGCTTTCTATAAAACAAATAAAGCATAATGTTTTAAATGCTAAACTTCACAAAAAAGAAGCAGATATTGTAACTGAGGCAGGAAATGCAGGAATAGTTACTATAGCTACAAATATGGCTGGTAGAGGAACTGATATAAAAATAAACAAAGAAGTAAAGTCAAATGGTGGTTTAGCAATAATCGGCACTGAAAGACACGATTCCAGAAGGGTTGACAGACAGTTGAGGGGACGTTCAGGTAGGCAAGGAGATCCTGGGAGTTCTCAATTCTATGTTTCATTAGAGGATAATTTAATGAGGCTATTTGGATCTGACAGAGTTGCTAAGATGATGGATAGAATGGGTCTAGAAGAAGGAGAAGTTATACAGCACTCTATGATGACAAAAACAATAGAAAGAGCACAAAAAAAGGTCGAGGAAAATAATTTTGGAATAAGAAAAAGATTATTGGAATATGATGATGTAATGAATGCTCAAAGAGAAGTCATTTATAAAAGAAGAAGACATTCACTTCAGGGAGAAAGGCTTAAGGTTGATATAGCTAACATGATATATGATACAACTAAGTTAATTGTTGAAAACAACAAGACATCTAATAATTACAAAGATTATGAATTTGATATTATTAGACATTTCTCCTTAAGTTCAGAATACTCGTCAAATGATTTTGAAACAGCAAATACAGAAGAAATTATTTCAAGAACATATAAAAGTGCATACAAACATTATAATTCTAAAATAATTTTAAATGCCGAAAAGGTATTTCCAGTTATAAAAAATGTATTTGAAAATCCAGCTAATAATTTTGAAAGAATTGTTGTGCCATTTACTGATGGTAAAAAGACATTGAATGTTGTATCTAAACTTAAAGAAGCATACGAATCTAAAGGAAAAACGTTAATCAATGATTTTGAAAAAAATATTTCTTTAGCCATAATAGATGAAGCATGGAAGGATCATTTAAGAAAAATGGATGAACTTAAACAATCCGTTCAATTAGCTGTACACGAACAAAAGGATCCTTTAGTTATTTATAAATTCGAAGCATATAAATTATTTGAATCAATGTTAGAAAAGGTGGATAAAGAGATAATATCTTTCTTATTTAATGGACAACTTCCCTCAAAAGATCCATCTGAAATTAGAGAAGACAGAAAAGTAAGGAGACAACAAAAGTTAAATGTTTCAAAGGAGGAGGTTTTAAATAGTGACGAAATAGCTTCTGTTAATAAAAAAGCAGGACAAATGGCTTCACAGAGTAATAATTATGTTGAAACTGTAGTTAGGGATGTCAAAAAAATTGGTAGAAATGAAAAAGTATCTATTAAACACATCACAAATGGAGAGATAAAAACTTTAAAATATAAAGTAGCTGAAAATCATTTAAGAAATGGAGAATGGATATTAATAAATGATTAAATATGAAAATTGTAGTAATTGGACCGTATTTTCCATTCCGAGGAGGAATAGCAGACACAAATCAAGAACTATGTAATGCATTAACAAAATCCGGACATACGGTTAAAGTAATAAATTTTAAATTACAATATCCTAAAATATTTTTCCCTGGAAAATCACAACTTTCAAATGATAAATCTGGAAAAGTAAATGATTCAAAAAGAATCATAAATTCTATAAATCCTATAAGCTGGTTTAATTGTATAAAAGTAATAAATGAAATAAAACCAACAATAGTTATATCTTCTTACTGGACAAGTTTCATGTCTCCTTGTCTGTCATTCATTAATAAAGGATTAAATAAAAAAATAACTAAGATTGGAATAATCCATAACGCATATCCTCATGAAAAAATCTTATTACAAAATAAATTTTTAAAAATTTATTTAAATAATATAGACAATTACATTACACTATCTAAAAATGTATTTGAACAAATCAAAATAATCAATTCTGTAAAAAAAGGAATGGATTTATTTCACCCAGTACCCACAAAATTTGGAAAACCAATAGACATTAAGATTGCAAAAGAAAAAATAGGATTAAAGAGTGATTTCAAGTATTTATTATTTTTCGGATTAATACGAAAATATAAAGGATTAGATATTTTAATAAAAGCAATGAAACAGATTGTCAAACATGATAATAAAATTAAATTACTTGTCGTTGGAGAAAATTATGAGTCAACAGAAAAATATAAAAATTTAGCTATTAAAGAAGGTGTTTTTGATAGTATTCAATTCAAAAATGAATTTATAAATGATAATGAAATTAAATTTTGGTTTTGTTCAGCAATTTTAGTGATTCAACCCTACAAGAGTGCATCTCAAAGTGGAATAACTCCCTTAGCAGTTCAGTTTGAAATTCCTACTGTATGTTCAAATATTAAAGGATTATCAGAATTTGTAACCGATTGTCATGATGGATTTTTGTCGAATTCTGATCCAAAATATTTGGCAAACAAAATTATATTTGCATTAAAATTTGATTTAGATTTAATCAAACATCAATTAAGAAAAAAGAAAAACAAATACTCGTGGGTGAATTTTACTAATAAATTAATTAAAACAAATGATTAGAATAATTTTAATATTTTCAGTTTTATTTATTAAAACAGATTACAGTACAAAAGAATTAAATCAAAATTATGAAAAAGCATACTTTGCTTCCGGATGTTTTTGGTGTGTTGAAGGAATCTATGAAAATATAAAAGGAGTAATTGAAGTTAACTCTGGTTATTCAGGAGGTTTTAAAAAAAATCCTACTTACCAACAGGTGATGAGTGGAAAGACTGGACATGCAGAAGCTGTTGAAATAATTTACGATCCGATTGTTGTAGATTTCAAAACTTTAGTAGAAGTTTTTTTTGGATCACACGACCCAACTACATTAAACAGACAAGGGCCTGACAGAGGAACTCAATATAGATCCATAGCATTTTACAACTCGGAAGAAGAGAAAAATGAAATTAAAAAAGAAATAAAAAGATTATTAGACACCAATACTTATAATAAAATCACCACTCAAGTAAAAACTTTCAAAATTTTTTACTTGGCAGAAGAGTATCATCAGGACTATAAAAAAAATAACCCTTATGATATGTATATAATGAAAGTCTCTGCACCTAGAATTAATAAGTTTAAAATGGATTTTTCTGAGCTGATAAAATAAATTATTCTAATTTATTATCAATAATTCTTTCCATGTAGTCTTGAAAAAAAGCTTTTAAATACAATTCTTCTTTTGAATAATCAACATTAGGATTATTTATTAAATTATTTTCTAAATGCAAATCTTTTATTCCATAAACTCCTATTACATTATCTCCATCAAAAACTAAATTATATGCTCCCATCGAGAAGTGATAAACAGTTCCTGAATAATGAATCGAAAAAGGAACGTCCTGAGAATTAGAAAACAAACTTCTCCCCCAAGTGTTTATAGGTTTGTCATAGCCGATTAAATCAACTATTGAAGGAAATATATCTAGCTGCTGAGAAAGTTCATCATTCACTCCTTTAAAGCTATTATTTGGGTGATAAAACATAATGGGAATCGCAAATCGATTTATTGGAGCTCTATAAAGCGGATACCAAAACTGGTTACAATGGTCTGCAGTTATAATAAATAATGTATTATCAAACCATGGTTGAGTTTTAGAGGTCTCAAAAAATTCTTTTAAGGCATTATCAGAATAACCTACAACCTGATGCATTTGAACATTTCCTTTTGGAAAAACATCTTTATATTCCTCCGGAACATAAAAGGGCTCATGTGAGGATAAACTAAAAAAAGTAGTAAAAAAAGGTTCTTTAAAATTATCAATTTCACTCTTCATGAATTTTAAAAAAGGTTCATCCCAAATACCCCAATATCCATCATACAAAGAGTTGTCATTAAATTCATTTTTCCCATAGTAATTGTCAAAACCTAAGATATTGGACAATCCTAAAAAACCCATTGATCCATTTGGAGCGCCATGAAAAAAAGAAGTAGAATAATCAATTTCATTAAAAACAGATACTAATGATTGTATTTTCTGATTGGAATAGGGTGAAGATGTAAAGGGAACTTTAAATGAGGGGACACTAGCTAAAATTGAAGGCAATGCTTCAATAGATTGCCTGCCGTTAGCAAATGCGTTAGTAAAAATCAGACTATTGTTAGACAAAGAATCTAAAAAGGGAGTATAACTTTTATAATCATTAATAATATTACCCTTATTAAACGAACCAATATATTCTCTACCAAAACTTTCCAAAACTATTAAAACAACATTGGGTCTTGAATAAACAGAATCATTCAATTTTTTTATTGGATTTATTATGCTTTCTATTCTAGAACTATTAATAAAGTTTTTCTTTTTAAAGTAATTTTTCTTATAAGTTCTTATTAAACAAAATGGAGAATTTAACACAAAATCTGCATGAATTCCTTTTTTAACAAACCTGTGGGCATCAACCATATTAATTGGTCTTGTGGCATTACCAATTCCTCCTCTCACTCCTATTACACAAATAAAAATTATTACTAACGACCATAGTAACGAAAAAATGTAATAATTAAATGTATTTTTTGATTTAGATTTATTGAAATCAATTTTCTTGTATAGATAAATCCAAAAAAGAATACATATAAAAAACAAAGCCAGAACATGCCAATAATTATAAATGAAAGAAGCTGCTAAAGTTGCTTTATTGTTCTCGTTTTCAATAACATCAAAAACTCTTGTGGTTATTCTAGATTGAGAAAATCTATAATAAATAAAATCAAAAAAATTTGTTGAATACGCTACGGCATTGGTTGAAAAATATAGCACCATCATTACTTTTTGAAACAAAGGGTTTGAATTATTTTTTAACGGTAATAATGAAATTAGTATAAAAAATACATTGGTATATAAAATTGCCGTAGTATCAAAAGTCAATCCTATAAGACATAAATTAATAAATTCACTAAAACTTTCTATAACAATCATATTGCTGTTATAAAAATAGAATAGTACTCTTGCTATAAAATAAAATAAATATGCTAATGAGATTCTTAAAAACAGTGTTTTGTATTCTTGAATTCTATAAAACATTATAAATGAATTTTATTTGAAATAAAAGAAAATAAATAACCTGTTGCAATTCCAAAAAAAGCACCAAAGATAATATCAATAGGAAAGTGAACACCAACATAAATTCTACTGTATGAAACTATTATTGCCCATAAAAAAAGATATTTAAAGTTTTTTGAAAATCTTTTTAATATAAAATAAAAAAAAGTTGCTACACCAAAAGTATTAGCAGCATGAGCGGAGAAAAATCCAAATAATCCACCACACCCTTCTTTCAAAATCCTTATAAAATCATTAATTTCCTGATCATGACATGGCCTCAATCTTTGAAAGAATTCTTTAAAAAACCCACTTGTTTGATCTGTTAAGACTATTAATATTACAATAAGAATCAAATACTTTAAAAATTCTTTATTAGTAAATTTCTTATATAAATAATAGATCAAAAATAAATACAAAGGAATAGAAGATTTCTTATCAGTAACTAACAACCAGAAAAAATCAAAACTCTCAGCTCCAAGAGAATTTAAAAAAATAAATAAAGATTTATCTATATCAATTAACGTTTCCAAAATAAAGATTATTTAACAATTCCATATTTATCAAACAAGTATACTAGTGATGTCATAGCAAAAGCTCCTAATTCAAGTTCTCGTTTATTTATTGCATCAAAAGTATCAATTGAAGCATGATGATAGTCAAAATATCTTTGTGAATCAGGTCTTAACCCTGCTAAAACATTATTACCATTCTCGAGCGGAGCGATATCAGCTCCACTTCCACCTAATAGAAACGAATGAATTAAATATGGTTCAAATAATTTTTTCCAGGATTGAATCATATTAAAATTTTCAGTATTTGAAGTAAACGAAAAACCTCTGGGTGTAAATCCTCCTGCATCAGACTCAAGTGCAAAAATATGATTTAAATTATTTTTTTTTGCAACCTCTGAGTACTTTTTAGCTCCTCTAGTTCCATTTTCTTCATTCATAAACAATACAATCCTAATAGTTCTTTTTGGAACATAATCCATTTTATTGAAAATATTTAATATATCCATGGATTGAACAATACCTGCTCCATCATCGTGTGAACCGTCTCCTAAATCCCAAGAATCTAAATGACCTCCAATGAGTATTATTTCATCAGGATATTCAGATCCTTTTATTTCGGCAATAACATTATGAGAAACTACATCCTTATATTGTTTACATTGTTGTCTTAGTAGAAACTTAAGTTTTGGATTAATGACTAACAAGTCACTTAGTTTTTCAGCAGCATTTGTACTTATTGCTGCTGCAGGTATTTTCCTACTATTAGGCAAGTTACCATAACTCATAGTACCTGTGTGAGGGTTGTCATCAAGTCTTAGACTCATAGACCTGACTATTACTCCAATAGCTCCATATTTAACAGCTTCAGCTGCACCATTAGTTCTTTGATTTACAGCTTCTCCATAAGCTTGAAAGGTGCTTATTAAATCGGATCGCATCGGACGATTAAAAAATACAATTTTACCATCAACCTTTTCTTTACCTAGCTCTTCTAATTCTTTAAAACTTTTAACTTCAATTACATTTGCTTTAATACCAACTGATGGAGTAGCAACTGAACCTCCAAGTGCACAAGCATCTACATTAAATGTAACTCCAGGCTGAGTTTCAATTAATGCAAACTCTTTTGGACCTCTAACCCATTTTGGAACCATTAATTTTTGAAGCCAAACCTTATCAAATCCTGATTTACTTAACTCTTCTTGACCCCATTTTACAGCTCTTTCGGCATTTAAAGAACCCGATAATCTTCCTCCAATTTCATTAGATAAATAGTCTAATAATTCATAGCTACTACTGGAACTCATTGTTGTGTTAAATATTTTTTTAAACATTTCTTTATCACTTTGAGAAAATAAAGTGATTGTAAAAAAAAGAGGTAATAAAATAGTAATGATTTTCATAAGTTTATTTTTTATTAGAAAATTTAATAACATCATCAAATGATATGATTTCAGTATCAGATAACACAGTTAATCTTTCTATAACATTCCTTAGCTCCCTGACATTTCCAGACCAATCAAATTTTTGTAATTCTAAAACAGCTTTTTTATCAATACTTTTAAGTTTAGATTGATTTTCTTTCGAAATATCTTTTAAAAAATGATCAATTAAATAAGGAATATCTGATTTTCTTTTATCTAAAGAAGGAACATTTATTTCTATTACTGCTAGTCTGTGAAATAAATCCTCTCTAAAATTATTCAATGATATTTCATTTCTTAAATTTTTATTTGTAGCAGCAATAACTCTTACATCTACCACTAAATCTCTTTCACTTCCAACTCTTTGAATCTTGTGTTCTTGTAAAGCTCTTAAAACTTTCGATTGCGCAGATAAACTCATATCCCCTATTTCGTCCAAGAAAATAGTTCCTCCGTTAGCTGCTTCAAACTTCCCGACTTTATCTTTCACAGCCGATGTAAAAGCTCCTTTTATATGACCAAAAAGTTCACTTTCAATTAATTCAGATGGTATAGCTGCGCAATTTACTTCAATGAAAGGGGAATCATTTCTTGAGCTATTTAAATGTATTTGATGTGCTACTAGTTCTTTTCCAGAACCATTTGGACCTTGAATTAACACTTTGGCATTAGTTAAAGACACTTTATTAATTAAGTGCTTCAAATTGATAATTTCTACTGACTTACCAATAATTTCAAATTCCTTCGATTTTTTTAAAGTAGATCTACTTTTTTTAGTAAAATCATTGTTTTTAAGTGCAGACCTAACTGAGTTAAGTAACCTGTTCAAATCAGGTGGTTTGGAAATGTAATCAAAAGCTCCTAACCTCATTGATTCAACTGCTGTTTCTAGATCTCCGTGTCCAGAAATCATTATCGTTGGTATTTCGGGAAACTCTTTTGTTATAAACTGCAATACCTCTATACCATCTTTTTTAGGCATTTTTATATCGCATAAAATTAAATTAAATTTCTTTTTTTTGATTTCGTCTACAGCTTGAACTCCGTCTGAAGCTTCAGTAATTTGAAATTTATCATTTTCTTCTAATAAAACTTTATTAAGTACTCTTCTAATAGAGGCTTCATCTTCAATTATTAAAATTTTTGACATAATTTATTATTTCTCTATGTGAACAACTCTTTGAGGAAAAGGAATTTGGATA
>CAJWFY010000013.1 GCA_913031655.1 uncultured Flavobacteriaceae bacterium | reverse complement strand
AATATATTGAAATTTTACCACTTTTTACCACTTTTTACCACTTTGTTAATAATTTAATATAAGTGTATTTTAAATAAGATAATGTATTGATAATCATTATATTAAGTAAATATAGTTTTAGATTTTATATCAGTTTTTCATTAAAATTTATAATTACTAATTACCTATATTTGTAATAAATATTTTTCCTTACATGAAATTTAAGCAACAATTTGAAGGTGGTGGTTTTAGATATTTAAAAGAAGGTGAAGGTAAGCCTGTGATAATTTTACATGGTTTAATGGGGGGGTTAGGTAATTTTGAAGGATTTATATCTCACTTTCCTAAAAAAGGATATCAAGTGTTCATGCCTGAATTACCAATCTACACGGCTTCTCTTCTGGACACTAATGTTAAATATTTTGCAAAATTTATAAATAATTTTATCAAATACTTAAACCTAGACCAAGCTATTCTAGTAGGCAATTCTCTTGGTGGTCATGTTGGATTAATTCATTCAAAACTATTCCCAGAAAATACAAAAGCTTTAGTCTTGACCGGGAGTTCAGGTTTATACGAAAATGCAATGGGAGATACATATCCTAAAAGAGGAGACTATGGGTTTATAAAGAAAAAGACAGAAGATGTTTTTTACTCTCCTAAAGTAGCAACAAAAGAAGTTGTAGATGAAGTTTTCGAGTCAGTCAACGATAGAAGGAAGGTTATAAAAATACTAGCAATGGCTAAAAGCGCCATTAGACACAATATGGCAAATGATCTGCCTAAAATAAATATTCCTACAGCTTTAATTTGGGGTGAAAATGACAAGGTAACCCCTCCAGAAGTAGCAAATGAATTTCACAAACTTCTACCTAATTCTGATCTATTTTGGTTAAAAAAATGCGGTCATGCTCCAATGATGGAATATCCTGATGAATTTAATGTAATAGTAGAAAAATGGTTTTCTACAAAGGGCTTCTAAAATGGAAATTAAAACATCTGTTTTTATAAAAAGTAGCATAACAGCTAAAGATTGCCCCTCAAAAGAATTATCAGAATTCGCCTTTATAGGCAGATCAAATGTTGGTAAATCTTCTTTGATAAATATGCTTACCCAAAATAAAAAGTTAGCTAAGATTTCAGGAACTCCGGGAAAAACATTGTTGATTAATCACTTCTTAATTAACAACAGTTGGTTTTTAGTTGATTTACCTGGATATGGTTATGCAAAAACTTCCAAAAAAGAAAAAAAAAAAATCGAAAATATAATAGTAGATTATTTCACAAACAGGCCTTCTATTACATTAACTTTTGTTTTAATAGATATTAGACTAAATCCACAAAAAATTGATATTGAATTTATGAATTGGCTAAATGAAAATAATATACTTTTTAAAATTATTTTCACCAAAACTGATAAACTTAATAAAAGTGAAAAGGAAACAAAAGCTGACAATTACATTAGTAAAATTATAAATACCATAAAATTATCTCCCAAATTCATAGTAAGTTCTTCAAAAAATAAAAGTGGCAGAAAAGAAATATTAAATAAAATTCAAAGTCTTAATTAGGAGGTAATTTAATTTTAAGATTTTCTGCGAAATAATCACAAAACTGCTTAAATGAATCAGTCATTTTTTCATTCTGAGTTGATCTTAAAAACGTATCACTCATACTAACTAATGTTTGGTGAAAAAATATATTCATTTGATCTAGAGGCATGTCTTTAGTCCACAAATCTATTTTAAGAGTTTCTTGAGCTTTATCATCCCAAACTGACACAAACACAGCTTTAGACTCTTCAGCCTTAACACCGCCATCGCTTGCTGACCAAGAAATTTTTTCTGGAATTTTATTTTCATCTAATTCTACATCAAAAATTATTTTAGTTTTTTTCATTACTTTTTTGGTTTATAATTTGATTTTTTAAAAATTTTATAATAATCTTCTTTTATTAACTCTTCAACGCTAATACTATTGTTATTCATAAAAGAACTTACAATCTTAAATCCCAACCATTTACCTATACTCCCTGGTGACTCTTTATCAATATCTAAATTGAATTTGGAATAAGGCGAAATTAAAATAAATCTAGCTTTTAACTCATCATTAGTATTATATAAATATTCATTTTCAATGAAATAAGCCCAAATACTATACTCGTTATCATTAATCCATTGAATTTTATTTTTAGTAGTATGAAACAACAAATATTCTTCACTGTTAGTTAATAATAAATTATTAATAAACAGTATTTTACCATGATAAATCATTTCGGACAAAAGAGTTCTGTCTGAGTCTTTATTAACGTATTTTTCTGATAACTTAAGAGCTATATCATTTGTTATAAATTTTTTATTCATAGTCTGAGAAATATAATTAGGTATTTCTTCATAATACTTCTCTCCCAAATAAGAATCCAGTGAAATAAATAATAAAGAATCAGCATAAATAACTCTATTTGAATACTCTGATTGAGAATTTAACGTAAAGACCTTAGGTGGTGAAAAATTCGAAAATATTTTTTTAGAATTATCAAAAATCAATTCAATTTCTTTTGAAATTGTATCAAGATTATGAAATATCTTTAAAGTTTCATCATGTAATTCCAATTTTATAGAATCTTTTAATGAATCATTCCAAATTGACATTGGATATTCATTTGGAAAAAAAAAAGGATATTTTTCGATTAATAAAGGAAGTGATTGCTCACTTGAATTATGAAACTCATTTTCAAAACGAATAATTTCTAAGCTAGACTCGTTTTGTTTTTCAGAACACGACATTATATTTAATAAAAAAATAAATAAAATAACTTTGTAAATTTTAAAATCACTCATAAAACATTAATTTTACATTTAATACTCACATAAACATCAAAATTAGCATAAACTAAATCAATAATTCTAAAACATTTTATAATATAATTAATGAATTCATCAGAAATTTCAAAAAACATTATTAATTGGCTTAAAGATTATTTAGAAAACTCTAACACAAAAGGATTTGTGATAGGAATTTCTGGAGGAATTGATTCGGCATTAACTTCAACATTATGTGCTAAAACAGGCTTACCTACATTATGTTTAGACATGCCAATTTTTCAAAATTCAAATGAACACAGTAGGGCAACAGAACATATTAAATGGTTGTCTTCAAACTTCAATAATGTTTCTTCTAAGACTATAGACCTCAGTAACACCTTTGATTCATTTAAAAACTCAGTTGATGAAGTTAATCAAAGAAATAACTTATTATCTCTTGCTAATTCAAGATCTAGACTAAGAATGACTTCCTTATATTATTATGCTAGCTTGAATAATTACTTAGTTGTTGGTACTGGAAATAAAGTTGAAGATTTTGGAATAGGATTTTATACCAAATATGGTGATGGAGGAGTAGATATTAGTCCAATTGCAGATCTATATAAAACTGAAGTTTTTGAATTATCTGAATATTTAAATATTAACCAGGAAATTCTAATTGCAAAACCAACTGATGGACTATGGGATGACGAAAGAACTGATGAAGATCAAATTGGGGCAACGTATAGTGAACTAGAATGGGCTATGAAGCAAAAAGATTTTGGGAAGAATTCATCAGAATTTAAAGGAAGAGAAAAAGAAGTTTTTGATATTTTAATTAAGCTTAACAAACAAAATCTTCACAAGATGAGTCCAATTCCAGTTTATTTAATTCCTGAAGAACTAAAATAAATCAAATAACTCTATTTAATTTTTTAGAAAGAAGGGATTTCAGCTTATAATAATCATTAATTTCTTTAAGAATTTCTGAATTATCTGTGTTACTTTTCTTGGTCTCTGTTTGTAATTCTTTAACCTTTTCATTTATCAAGTAAGTTCTTAAACTTAAAATAGTCTCTGTCACTAGTTGACCCACAACTTTATTTTTAGCTTTCACTAATATGTCTTTACTAAGCCAATCATGTAACTGATATTGGTCTTCACTCATTAATATTGAGGTTACTTGATTAGACAGCTCTTCATCCATTGAGTTTAAAAAAACATCCAATACTAATTTTTCATTTTCTTGAAATTCTTCAATTATTTTTGCGTAAAGTATCTTAAAAGAATCGTTAGTGAATTCTATTTCATCTTGTTGAAGGTCCAAAAAAATCTTTTTGTAGACTATTGACTTCACTAATACCGGTTCTAATAAAACATTCCCATCATCATCATTTTTTAATATAAGTTCTTCAAACTGCTCTTCTTTATATCCGTACAATAATAATATCTCGATGATCTTTCTTTCTAATTCAAATAAAATATTAATTTTTTGAAGTTTTGAAGTTTTTTCGACTTTAGAAATTCTTTTTTTAGATATAGCAGGAATTTCATTTTTAGTTCGTTGAGCTAAAGAGTTGAATAATACTTCTTCTGAAACATCCATAATACTAGAACAATGTTTTACATAAAGCTCTTGTTTTATTCTGTCAGGAATTATTGCTATACTATTTACTATTTCATTAATAGTTTTTGCTTTTAAAATAGGATTATCCTTACTTTCTTTTACTAAAATAGAAGCTTTAAATTGTATGAAATCTTGAGAATTTTTGATTAAAAAATCATTTACTTCCTCAAAACTTCTGTTTTGACTATAACTATCAGGATCTTCTCCTTCTGGAAAAGAACATACGCTAACATTTAACCCTGCTGATAATATTAGATCTATCCCTCTTAAAGTTGCGTTTACTCCAGCTTTATCTCCATCAAAAAGCATGGTGATATTAGAGGTTAACCTTCTAATTAAGGTGACTTGATCTAAAGAAAGTGCAGTCCCAGAAGATGAAACAACATTTTTAATCCCCTTTTGATGAAGCTGAATCACATCAGTATAACCCTCAACAATATAACAATTATCGAGTTTTGCGATTTCCTGTTTAGCAAAATAAATACCATAAAGAATTTTACTTTTAAAGTAAATTAAACTTTCAGGCGAGTTTAAATATTTTGCAGTTTTAATTTCAGTATTTAATATTCTCCCTCCAAAACCTAAAATTCTTCCAGACATGCTGTGAATAGGAAAAATAATCCTCCCTCTAAATCTGTCAATTGATTTAGAATTTTGAAAAATTGTTAAACCAGATTTCTCTAAAAACCCCTTGTCATAACCTTTTTCTATAGCAGAATTTGAAAAATAACTTTGATCATTAGGAGAAAACCCAAGATCATATTTTTCAATTGTTTCGTCACTAAAACCTCTTTCCTTAAAATAAGTTAATCCAACTGTTTTACCTTGACTTGAATTTATTAAGGTGTTTTTAAAAAATTCTTTTGCATATTCTGAAATTATATATAAACTTTCTCTTTCACTAGCCTTCTCTTTATCTATAGAATTTAGTTGAGTTTCTTCAATTTCTATATTATACTTTCTAGCTAAATACTTTATTGCTTCTGGATAAGTAAAGTGTTCATGTTCCATTAAAAAAGCGACAGCATTACCACCTTTTCCGCTACTAAAATCTTTCCAAATTTGTTTAACTGGAGAAACAACAAAACTTGGAGTTTTTTCATTTGAAAAAGGGCTTAATCCTTTAAAGTTTGATCCTGTTTTTTTTAACTGAACAAAATCTCCTACCACTTCTTCTACAAGTGACTGCTCAAAAACTTTATCGATTGTTGTTTTAGATATCAATTTATTGATTTTACATTAACAATTTAAATAAAAAAAATATCATTTAAGCAAAATGAATAATATTATATCACTCTACTAATACTCTCTTTCAATAACGTAATTAATTAACTTTTTTAAGCTCTTCTTATATTCACTGTCATCTAATTTTTTTAAATCACTTAATGCAGATTGATGATAAGACATAAGTTTAGAAGTTGTGTATTCTATTCCTCCTGTATCTTTTACATAATCGATGACTTCTTTGATTACTTTACTGTCTTTATTGTGGTTTTTAATTGAATTCATAAGCCATCTCTTCTTTAATTTTGAAGAGTTATTAATAGCATATATTATAGGAAGAGTTAATTTTTTTTCCTTTAAATCTACTCCGATAGGTTTTCCTATTTTTTTACTTCCATAATCAAACAAATCATCTTTTAATTGAAAAGCTATCCCTACTTTTTCTCCAAGTTTTCTAAAAAATTCGATTTTTTCATTTGACCCGTTGGAAGCAGCAGCTCCTAAGGCACAACATGAAGCTATTAAGGAGGCTGTTTTTTTTGTTATAATGTCAAAGTATGTTTGTTCATCAATATCCAATTTTCTTGCTTTTTCAATCTGTAGCAATTCTCCTTCACTCATATCTTTCACAGAATTAGATATAATTTTAAGAAGATCAAAATCATCATTATCAATACACAATAACATTCCTTTTGATAGTAAAAAATCGCCAACTAAAACTGCAATTTTATTTTTCCAAAGAGCATTCAAAGAGAAAAAACCTCTTCTCATATTACTTGAATCAACAATATCGTCATGTATTAATGTGGCAGTGTGTATTAACTCAATTATCGAAGCAGCTCTAAAAACTTTATCGCTAACAATTTCACTTGAAATTATTTTAGCACTTAAAAAAACAAACATAGGCCTCATTTGTTTGCCTTTTCTGTTAACTACATAATGGGTAATTCTATTGAGTAATGAAACCTTAGAAATCATTAGGTTAGAAAACTTTTTTTCAAAGAGTTCCATCTCATTTTTGATTGGTAATTTAATTAATTCTACCGTTTTCATTTAATGAATATACTTAATTAAATAATTTTTTTATTGCTTTAATTTATTAGCTAATTGCCCACAAGCCGCGTCAATATCTTTTCCTCTTGATTTTCTGATAGTGACTGGAATTCTATTTTTCTCTAACTCTGAAATATATTTTTTAATTATATCATCATCAGCAGGAATAAAAAAATCATTTTCTGTTTTGTTATATTCAATAATATTTACTTTAGAGGGGGAATATTTACAAAAACTCACTAAAGCATCTATATGCTTAGAGTCGTCATTAATTCCTTTCCAGACGATGTATTCATAAGTTACTGTTTTTTGTGTTTTATCACTCCAATATTTAACAGCTTCTTTTAAGTCAGTCAAAGGAAATTTTGATGAAAATGGCATTATTTTATTTCGAGTTTCTTCAATAGCGGAATGTAAAGAAACTGCTAAATTAAATTTAACATTTTCATCAGCCATCTTAATAATTAGTTTTGAAATTCCAGATGTTGAAACTGTAATTCTTTTTGGAGACATACCTAAGCCGTCTTCATTGGTAATCATTTCAATTCCTTTGATTAAATTTTTATAATTCAACAAAGGCTCTCCCATGCCCATAAAAACTATATTTGATATTGGTCTATTATAATAAAGTTTACTCTGTAAATTAATAGTTGATACTTGATCAAAAATTTCATCGGGATTAAGATTTCTGATTCTTTTTAACTTAGAAGTTGCACAGAACTCACAATCCAGACTACAACCAACTTGACTTGAAACACATGCAGTGGTTCTATTTTTAACAGGAATTAACACAGATTCAACTAATAGATCGTCAAAGAGCTTTACAGCGTTTTTAATGGTGCCGTCATTACTTTTTTGAATTTCATCTATTTTAATATGATTAATAACAAAATCTTTTTTTAAAACCTCTCTTAACTCTAAAGAAATATTTGTCATTTCATCAAAAGAAAAACAAGATTTATTCCATAACCAATTATAGACTTGATTTCCTCTAAAAGCAGGATAATTGTTGAATTCAAAAAAAGAACATAACTCTTTAAGACTTAAAGAACGTATGTCTTTTTTTAATTTCATAATAAGTTCTCTATATAATTAACATTGCATCACCATAAGAATAAAAGTTATACTTTTCTTTAATAGCAATAGCATAAGCTTCTTTTATAAAATCTGGACCAGCAAAAGCTGAAGCCATCATTAGTAATGTTGATTTCGGAGTGTGAAGATTAGTAATCATTGAATTCGCAATTCTAAAATCATAAGGTGGAAATACAAACTTATGTGTCCAACCACTATATGGATTTAATGTCCTAACTGATGAGACAGAAGATTCTAAACCTTTCATTGATGTTGTTCCTACTGCGCATATTCTTTTTTTATTTTTCTTAGCATTATTAATAATATCACATGCTTTTTGGTCAATAAATAGCTCTTCAGAATCCATTTTATGTTTTGAAAGATCTTCAACCTCTACAGGGTTAAAGGTTCCTAAACCAATATGTAATGTTAATTCTGCTAAATTAATTCCTTTGATTTCGAGTTTTTTAAGCAAGTGTTTTGAAAAGTGCATTCCAGCAGAGGGCACTGCGACAGCTCCTTCATGTTTTGCATATATAGTTTGGTATCTTTCTTTATCCGTACTCTCTACTTCTCTTTGAATATATTTAGGCAAAGGAGTTTGACCTAATTCAAAAAGAGCTTTACGGAATTCTTCATAAGAACCGTCATATAAAAACCTCAACGTTCTTCCTCTTGATGTAGTGTTATCTATAACCTCAGCAACTAGACTGTCATCATCACCAAAATAAAGTTTATTTCCAATTCTAATTTTTCTAGCAGGATCAACTAAAACATCCCAAAGTCTCTGCTCTTCATTTAACTCTCTTAAAAGAAAAACTTCTATTCTAGCTCCAGTTTTTTCTTTATTACCCATGAGTCTAGCTGGAAAAACTTTAGTGTTGTTTAATACAAAAGTATCTCCTTCATCAAAATAACTCACGATATCTTTAAAAGATTTGTGTTCTATAGTTTCTTTTTTTTTGTCTAAAACCATTAATCTGGATTCATCCCTGTGTTCAGAGGGATACTCTGCTAATCGTTCGTCTGGTAAATCAAATTGAAATTGTGAAAGTTTCATGTATGTAAATTTAGAAGGTGCAAATATACACTCATGAGACTAGCAAAGTCAAGTTTATTTAGATATAATTAAATTATTTTTTTGAAACTAAAAAATTCATTGCTTTTAAATGGTTCCAAAAATCAGGAAATGATTTAGTAACAACTCCAGGATTATTAATAATTATGGGCTTACAAACTGCTAAAGGAGCAAATGACATGGCCATTCTATGATCATTATACGTCTCAATTGAAACATGAGACTTCATCTCACTTGACTTGTTTAAATGAAAACTGTCTTTTGTGATTTTAACCACAGCTCCCAACTTAGTTAACTCTATTTTTAAAGCCTTCAATCTGTCTGTTTCTTTAATCTTTAAAGTATGTAGTCCGTATAAATCACAAGGCAAACCTAAACCAAAACATGTTACAGCTATTGTTTGCGCTATATCAGGAGTGTCAGATAAATTCAACTCTAAAGATTGTGTAGACTCTGGTTTAATATTATTCTTGATAAAGACAACATCATTTTTAAAAGTAGTTTCAACTCCAAGTTTTTTATATATCTCTACTAGCTTTTTATCTCCTTGAATAGAATTCAAACTATAACTGCCTATACTTAACTCTGAACCTTCAGAAAGAGCAACGATACTATAAAAATAAGATAGGGAGCTCCAATCAGATTCAACTTTCTGAATACTATTTTTAATTAAGTGTGTTGATTTAATTGAAATTTTATTTTCAAAAAACTCGCATTTAACTCCAATTCTATTTAAAATAACAGATGTCATTTCAATATATGGTTTAGATGTAATCGGTCCTTTTAAATTTATAGTTAAGCCATGCTTGAGAGACGGTGCAATAAGCATTAAAGCAGTAATATACTGACTACTTAACTCAGAACTTAAAAAAATCTCCCCTCCATCAAGTTTTTTCCCATTAATATTAAGAGGAGGAAATCCTGAATTATTTAAATAAGTAATATCTGCACCTAATTCATTCAGTGCTGTTACCAAAACTTCTATTGGTCTGTTTTGCATTCTGTCAGAACCTGTAATTTTAAAAGAATTATTCTTTTTAGTTGACAAATAAGCAGTTAAAAAACGCATAGCCGTTCCAGCATGATGAACATCTATCAAAGGGGAATCGTTTTTCAAATATTGTTCTAATACTTTAGTGTCATCGGAATTAGAAATATTTTCTATATCAATATTTTTAAATATATACTTTAAAATAAGCAGTCTATTAGATTCACTTTTAGAACCTGATATATTAAAAGAATGATTGATTGGAGTATTAGAATGTTCAACTAAAAAACTCATTATTATTTTTTTAGCTTAGGATTATTTTTGTGTCTTAAAAGATCTCTTTTAGTTTTAATTTTTAATTTTTCGTCAAATGCTTTTTCTAAATCTAAACCAGTTTGATTTGCCAAACACATTACGACAAAAATAACATCTGAAAGCTCTTCTGCTAAATCTTTGTTTTTATCAGATTCTTTTTCAGATTGCTCGCCATATCTACGAGCTATAATTCTAGCAACCTCTCCAACCTCTTCAGAAAGTTGAGCCATATTTGTAAGAGGATCAAAATAACGAACGCCATGCTCTTTGATCCAAACGTCAACTTCTTTTTGTATTTTTTTTAGTCCCATTGTATTAATTATTCTTTATTCTTTGAATCAATAAAGATAGTCACAGGACCATCATTTTCAATTTTAACTAACATATCTGCCCCAAAAACTCCTGAAAACGGCTTCTTATTAATTTTAATTTCAATTGAAGATAAAAATTCTTTATAAGTTTTATTTGCAAAATTACTTTTTGAAGCTTTTAAATATGAAGGTCTATTTCCTTTTCTAGTTGAAGCATGAAGAGTAAATTGACTAATTACAATTACATCTCCATTAACATCAATTAGAGAATTATTCATGACCTTATTTTGATCATCAAAAATTCTTAATTGAGAAATTTTTGTAGTCAACCATTCTATATCATTTGAGTCATCCTCAGCCTCAATCCCTAGCAAAACCACTAACCCAGATTCAATTGAAGAAACAATTAAATTATCTACTTCAACACTAGCCTTTTTTACTCTTTGAATTACTACTCTCATTTATTCCCAATAATCTGTTCTATAATTACTTTTATCTTCTACTAATAAACTTAAATAACTTTTATACCTTGATTCTGAGATAAAACCATTTTTCAAAGCTTCTTTAATAGCACAATGAGGTTCTTTCTGATGAAGACAGTTATTAAACTTACAATTATGTTTATGTAAAATAAATTCAGTAAAAAAATCTCCTAATTCATTTTTATCTATATCTATTAATCCAAATCCTTTTATTCCAGGACTATCAATAATAGAGGCCTCAAAATTTAGGTCAAACATTTCCGCAAAAGTAGTCGTATGTTGACCTTGCTCGTTTATTTTTGAAATTTCTGTTGTTTTAAGAAATAAATTTGGATCTAATGCATTTACAAGACTTGTTTTCCCCACCCCACTATGTCCGGTAAAAATTGAAATTTTATTTAACATCAAATCTTTAACTGCTTGAATATTCATTTCTTTTAAAGCAGAAATCTTTAATGATTTATAACCAATTTGGTCATAAATACTCTCTAACCGATTAACTTCTTCTAAATCATTTTTTGAGTAATCATCTATTTTATTAAACAAAATCACAGTTTCAATTCCAAAAGATTTAGTAGCTACTAAAACTCTGTCAATAAATATTGAAGAAGTAGTTGGACTATTTGGAGTTACTATCAAAAAACAGCAGTCGATATTAGAGGCTATTATGTGCGATTGCTTAGATAGGTTAACGGATTTTCTAATTATATAATTATCTCTCTTCTCAATTTCATAAATAACTCCTTTAAGCTCTTTTGTATCAGTTATTTCAAACTTTACAATATCTCCAACAGCAATTGGATTAGTACTTTTAATTCCTAAAGATCTGAATTTACCTTTTATGTTACATTTATAAACCTGGCTACACTCTGTATGAACAGAATACAAATTCCCAGTTGATTTATAAATTCTTCCTTTCATTTAATTATTTGCTATTAATCACTTTTTCTTGATGATTTATGGACTCTTGATGAATCGCTTTGAACATTCGCAATACAAATTCTTCACTCAATCCTTTCTGCTCACCTTCTAAAATCATTTTTCCAAGAATCTCATTCCACCTTTTAGTTTGTAAAACTGCAACATTCTTTTGCTTTTTCAATCCACCTATCTTGATAGCCACACTCATTCTTTTTCCTAAAGTTTCTAGTAGACCGTGATCAATAACATCTATCTGAGTTCTAAGAGTATTCAACTTATTGTTATAATCCGCCTCTTTATTAGTGACTTTTCTTGTTTTTAATTCTTGCATCATTTCTACAAGTGTTTTTGGTGTAATTTGCTGTGCAGCATCACTCCATGCATTATCAGGATCTGTATGTGTTTCAATCATTAAACCATCAAAATTTAAATCTAGAGCAGTCTGCGAAATTTCTTGTAGAATATCTCTTCTACCAGCAATGTGAGAGGGATCACAAATTAATGGCAAGTCTGGAAATCTATTTTGTAATTCTATTGGCAATTGCCACTCTGGATTATTTCTGTATTTTGATTTTTCATATGTTGAAAATCCTCTATGAATAACTCCAAGTTTTTTGATGTTAGCAGAATACAATCTTTCAACCCCTCCAAGCCATAAAGACAAATCAGGATTTACAGGGTTTTTAACAAGAACTATTTTGTCTGTACCATTTAAAGCATCTGCAATTTCCTGTACAATAAAAGGGCTTACCGTTGATCTAGCTCCAATCCATAAAATATCAACATCATACTCTAAAGCCAATTTAACGTGGCTTGCATTAGCTACTTCAGTGGCAATTAACAATCCTGTTTCTTTTTTTGCTTTTTGAAGCCATTTTAGTCCAATAGCCCCAACTCCTTCAAACATTCCTGGTCTTGTTCTTGGCTTCCAAATTCCTGCCCTATAAACCGATACATCAGTATCTTTTAAATCATGAGCAATTTTCAGCACTTGTTCTTCTGTTTCAGCACTACAAGGTCCAGCAATTACCAAAGGATGATTAAGTTTAAACTCTTCAAGCCAGTTTTTCATTTCTTTTTTATTTTTCATTTTCTAATTTATTACTTAATATATCTTTTATTCTATTTGTATCATTCAATATTGATGAAAGTTTATCAGCATCATTATTTTTAATTATATCTTTTAAATTATTTAAATTAGATACATATTCATCAATAGCTAAAACTAAATTTTTTTTATTCTGCAAAAAAATAGGAGTCCATGTTTCAGGAAGACTTTTGGCTAATCTTACCGTTGACTCAAAACCACTTCCAGCTAAGTCAAAAATATTTTTTTCATTTTTTTCTTTTTCAATAACCGTCTTTCCTAACATAAAAGAACTAACATGGGATAAATGTGAAACATAAGCGACATGAACATCATGAGACTTTGGGTCCATATAAATAACTTTCATATTTAATTTATCAAAAACATCCAAAGCAAACTTTTTTAATTTATCATCTGTTTTATCAAATTCACATAAAATATTTGTTTTACCTAAATACAATCCTTTATGAGCAGCCTTAGGACCAGAAAATTCTGTCCCAGCCATTGGGTGAGCTGCTAAAAAATTAGATCTTTTATGATGATTTTTTAATGTTTCACAAATAGATTCTTTAGTTGAACCTACATCAAAAACTAATGAGTTCTCATTTATTTTATCAAGAACCATCGGAATCACACTCAAAGATTGACTTACTGGCACTGAAACTAAAATTAAATCCATATTAAAAAGATTATCGTAAGAAATAGCCTGATCAATTAAACCTAAATTTAAAGCTTCTTTAAGGTTTAAATCAGAACTATCAATACCATAAATTTTAGAATCTGGAATCACTGATTTCACATCTAAGGCGAAAGATCCTCCCATTAAACCTAAACCAATGATTGCTATATTCATTTTTTTAACCTTTTAATTGCTTCAATAATTTTACTTTCTTCTATGCATAAAGAAAACCTTATGTAACCCTCGCCATTAGACCCGAAAATTGTTCCAGGAGCTATAAAAATCTTTTTATCTTTTAAAATTTGATCAATAAAATTTTCAGAACTTTTAATTTTTGAAGGAAGTTTTGCCCAAATAAATAAACCTTTTGACTCTTTATCAAATTCACAACCTAAAAGAGCGGCCAACTCCCAAATCAATTTTCTTCTTTTATTGTAAATAAGATTAATTGATTCAAACCAAGATTCCTTTAAGCTTAACGCCTTTATCGCTCCTTTTTGAATTCCATAAAACATTCCTGAATCCATATTACTTTTAACTTTTAAAACTTTAGAAATATTATCTTTTGAACCAATTAACATTCCTACTCTCCACCCTGATAAGTTAAAAGACTTACTTAGTGAATTTAACTCCATTGCAAATCCCAAGGAATTCTTGACTGAAAGCAGACTAACAAAGTCATTATTTAAAATAAAGCTATATGGGTTGTCATTAATTAGTAATATTTTATGTTTTTTAGCAAATAAAACTAATTCCTCAAATTGTTTTAAACTAGCCGAAGCGCCTGTTGGCATATGAGGGTAATTTACCCACATAATTTTTACTTTTGAAAGATCTTGATTTTCTAAAATTTCTAAATCAGGAAACCAATTATTTTTTTTTGATAAATTATAAAATATAGGTTTTGCTTCAACAAGCTTAGTTACTGACAAATAAGTGGGGTAACCAGGGTTTGGAATTAAAACTTCGTCTCCAGGATTTAAAAAAGCTAAAGAAATATGCATGATACCTTCTTTAGAGCCCATTAAAGGTAAAACTTCATTGTCAGGGTTACAGCTGACTTTAAAAAATTTTAAATAAAAATCTGAAATAGCTTCACGAAGCTCTATAAGCCCTTGATAACTTTGGTATTTATGAGCAAACTGGTCATTTAAACTCACAGACAAAGCTTCAATCACTTCTTTTGAAGGAAATAAATCTGGACTGCCTATTCCCATATTAATAATATTTTCTCCTGATTTAATTAAATCTGAGACTTCTCTAAGTTTTTTTGAAAAATAATATTCTTCAACAGCCTTTAGCCTATTTGCCTGTTCTATCATTTCATTTTATTTTTATAAACTCCTAAGACCTTAATCGATTCTGCTTTCTTATTAATATGTTTCAAGGAATTATTTAAATCACTAACTTTTTTGAAAGTAACATCTATAAAGAAAGAATATTTCCATGGAATTTCAATTATAGGTAAAGATTGTATTTTGGTTAAGTTTAATTCGAAATCTGCTAATATGTTCAGCACTGAAGCCAAACTTCCTGTTTCATGACCTAAAGAAAATTTAATAGATGCTTTATTTAAAGCTAAATCATTTGATAGTGGATTCTTTGAAACAACAACAAATCTGGTCTCATTGTTTTTAATTGTTTGAATGTCTTTTGAAAGAATCTCCAAACCATAAAGTTTAGAAGCTTGAACACTTGCAATTGCGCCTGTATTTATAATGTTGTTTTCAGATATTCTCTTAGCAACTTCAGCTGTGTCTTTGTCTTCATTTAAAGTTATTTTCGGATAGCTTTTAAAAAAACTTTTGCACTGTAACAAAGCCATCGGGTGAGAAGAAACTATCTCTAAATCTTCTATATTAGAACCGGGTAAAGCCATTAACTGGTGATTTATATTGATAAAATATTCACCGACAATTTTTAAATCTAAACTATCAATTAATGCATAATTTGATATTATGGAGCCAGCAATTGAATTTTCAATAGCCATAACCCCTAGTTCACAAGAATCATTAACAATAGAATTCGCAACTTCATCAAAAGATAAAAATTCTTTAATCTTAACAGAACTACCAAAATACTCTACAGCCACTTTATGGTGGTAAGATCCTTTTATCCCCTGAATTGCTACTTTGTTCATAATTTATTAAAAAAAAAAGGTCCTGATAAAATCAGGACCTTTTTTATATATTTTTTAAAAATATCTTATATAAACGAAAGTCCTTTTTCAGCTTCAAAATAGAAGAAGAAATAAAAATTTTGTCGATAATAAGATAAATTAGCCATTTAGTTTAAAACGTAAAAGTAGTATTAGTTATTGAATAAACAAAAAGCAATTAAACTTTTTGAAGAGTTCTTAGTAATGAAGACTTATCTTTTATGAAAATTTCGGACAACAGATTCTTTAACTGATCAAATTCAATTAAAAAAGCATCATGTCCATGAATAGATTTAATAGGTCTATAAAAAACATTGTCTTTAACTCTACAAACTTTATAAAAAGTATTTCTGTTTTGATAGTCTGTGAAAAATAAATCCGAGTCAACCGAAACAATATATATATTTCCTTTAATTCTTGAGACTAAATCAGAAAAATCCACTTGATTTCCTCTTGTGATATCAATTGTAGACAGCAAATGGTTCATTAATTTATAAGCAGATAATTGAAATCTTTTTTGAAGTTTTTCTCCATGATGAATAAGCCAACTTTCAACATTAAAAACATTTAAAACCTCATTTTTTGATCTGTTAAATTTTAAATCAAAAGATTTTGGTGATCTATAGCATAACATTGCATGAATTCTAGCGTCATGAATAGGGCTTGATGAATTATTTAATATTTGATTCTGTAATCTAGTATTAGCCAAAAGCCAATCTGTAGATTTCCAATCACAAGCAATTGGAATAAAATTTTGAGCCAAATTAGGAGCTAAGGCAGCCATTTCCCACACCAAGCCCCCTCCGATAGAACCCCCAATTATAGCAAACAATGAGTCTATCTCAAGCTTATGTAAACCAATTAAAAATAATTTTGCAATATCTCTTAAAATTAAGTCCTTATAATTCTCAATTAAATTACCATCAAATCCATTTCCCGGAAAATTAAAGGATAGAATCGAATATTTGTCTGTGTCAATTAATTTTTCTTTTCCAATTATAGGATTCCACCAACCATTTTTTCCAATTACATTTGAGTTTCCAGTTAAAGCATGATTAACCAATACAATAGGTGCATCTCCAATTGGTAATCCGAAAGTTTGATAACTAAGTTCAATATCAAAGTTTGTTCCATTAGATGATACGTAATTTAAAATACTAAGTCTATTTAAATCTGCCATATAGATGATTTATGCTAAAATTTTTGAAGCAATATGTGAAAAAGATAATTCTAGATCTTCTTTTAAATCTCCAATATCCTCAAGACCAACAGAAAGTCTAATCAAGTCAGATGTAACTCCAGTAGAAACTTGTTCTTCTGGACTGAGTTGTTGGTGTGTCGTACTAGCAGGATGAATAATTAAAGATTTAGTATCTCCTATATTAGCTAGTAAAGAAAAAATAGCTGTTTTATCCGCAACTATTTTAGCAGATTCATAACCACCTTTAACTCCAAAAGTAATAATTCCACTTTGTCCTTTTGGAAGATATTTTTCAGCTAAGTTTTTATATTTACTTGAACTCAGTCCTGGGTAATTCACCCATTCCACTTCAGTTCTCTTTTCTAGCCAATGTGCTAACTCAAGAGCATTTTCACTATGTTTTTTAATTCTAATTTCTAAAGTCTCTAGACCTTGGATGATTTGGAAAGCATTAAAAGGACTTAAAGCGCCCCCTAGATCTCGAAGACCTTCTATTCTTACTTTTGCAATAAAAGCTGCAGCCCCTATCACATCATGATATATTAGTCCATGATAACCAGGTGAAGGTTCAGTAAATTCAGGAAATTTCCCACATGACCAATCAAAAGTGCCAGCATCAATTATAGCTCCACCTAAAGCAGTTCCGTTACCATTAATATATTTAGTTAAAGAATGTATGACAATATTTGCTCCATGCTCAATTGGATTTAATAATGCTGGAGATGCTACGGTATTGTCAACCATAAACGGAACATTTGAAGACTTAGCATGATTAGATATTTCTTTTAAATCTAATACATCTAATTTTGGATTTCCTAAAGATTCAGCAAAAAATACTCTAGTATTTTCTTGAACCGCGTCAGCAAAATTCTGTGGATCTTCTGGATTTACAAAAGTAGTGGTAATACCAAATCTTGGAAGGGTTACATTTAATAAATTAAATGTTCCGCCGTACAAACTACTAGAAGCTACAATATGATCTCCTGATTTTAGCAAAACTAATAAAGCTGTGGAAATTGCAGCAGTACCAGATGCGGTCACCACAGAAGCAATCCCACCCTCAATAGCTGCTAATCTTTGCTCTAAAACATCATTTGTAGGATTATTTAATCTTGTGTAAATATAACCTGGTTCCGCAAGAGCAAATAAATTTGCAGCATGATCTGAATCATTAAAAACATAAGCTGTTGATTGGTAAATAGGAACCGCTCTAGTTCCTTGACTTAAACTTGTATCATGTCCGGCATGTAAAGCTTTTGTAGATAATTTTTGTTCACTCATTTTTATATATTTAATTAATAATTAAATTTATAGTTAGAAGTGATTTGACTTATAAAAGGGTGTGAAGCATCTGCTTTAGCACTTTTTTAGAGAGGTTGCAATCAGTCAAATCGTTCCTCTGTCAATAAATTATGTCACAAATATATATATATTTAAATCAAAAAAAAAATTATCTAAAATTTACTGAAATACCTACAGATAGAGTATTGTATTCTTGAAAAGTAAAATCAGCAAAAGCACTAAAAATTAAAAATTTAAATTTTGCTCCTACTGTGGTTTGATATCCTGAAACATTAAAATTCATATCAATTGGATCTTTCAAAGATCTAGTTAATGGAATATTCGATTCGGTTTGATATTGCAAATCATATTTGCCTAACATTTTGAATGAAGAATTTCCTCCACTTAAACCAATGCCAGCATAAAAATTAACAACTAAAACATCTAAAGAGGCAAGTAATAATAAATTATAATTATTAAGATTAAATTGAGCTATCTGTCCAGATCCATTTATAGAACTAAAAGATTGAATATCATAATCTATTTTCATTTGAGAAAATGAAGCTAAAGCGGAAACATTTAACGGAAATCTGTCAATAGGGCCGAAATACTGCAGAAGATTATGCTTAATACCAATCCCTTTTAAAGACATGTCTATTCCTTTTCTGTGATATTCGGGACTATACCTTATGATTAATTCAGTATCAAATGGAATTCCTATTCCTAATTGTAAAACAGGAGCAGGAACAGCTCCAAGGGGTAATTTGTTTTTTATTCCTTTAGGTGCCTTGATAGTTGTACTCATTTGTGGCAAAATACCATCTGAAGGTATAGTTATCAATAAATCTTCTTGTCTACTATCTCCTATAATGGTAGGTAGGTTAGCAGCTTTTGATGTAACGTATTCTAAATTAGAAATTGAGAAGACTTGATCGGATACAGGAACAAATGAAGCATTTAGTCTTAAACTTAAATCTACTCCTAACTTTTTGTGAACTTTAGCAGAGTTAAACCAACCTGCATTAGAACTATAAATAGCTCCTTTCATTAGAGGAGACATGTAGCCTTGAAATAATTTCTTTGAGTCACTTTCTACAGCCAACAATATGGACTCAAATCCTGATTGAGACCAACAAAGAAAAGGAAGTATTAAAAAAAATAATACAGAGTTAAATTTCAATTAAAGTAGTTTTTATTAGACAACAAAGTTAAACTCCTTTTTAGGGAAAAAAAATAAAAATTAAGTTATATATCAACTATATATTTTATCATTTTCCACTTCCTCCTGCATAAGAAGTTAAATCATATTTCAACCTAAAAACAGTATAACGTGGCTGAATGAAATATGATCTTGTTTGACTGTAAAGCTGATTGAAACTATCTCTATTAACAGAAGTGTCATTAAAAAGGTTGGTAACACCAAGAGAAAATTCCCATTTAGACCCTTCTTTGTTGTAAGACAGATCTGCTTTCAAAAATCTATATTCATTTAACGTAACATCTTCATTTCTATAATAATTATAAGTGTAATCTGCAGTAAAAACGAATCCTTTTCCAAAATAAGCATCTAATCTAGCATAGGGTGAATCTGTGTAATAATAATTTTTCGCATTTCCTGTATCATATTTCCTTTTGTTATAGCTGTATCCAATTTCAAGATTAGGTTTGTCTCTGAAATTAGTAGAAAGACTTGCTCTATAGTTTTGAGTGAAGTTAATTGAGGTTGTTGGATTACCATTAATAATATTATTAAAATC
>CAJWFY010000012.1 GCA_913031655.1 uncultured Flavobacteriaceae bacterium | reverse complement strand
TAATAGTTGGTCCAGAAATTCCGCTAATTCAGGGTGTTACAGATTTTATTAAAAAGGATTCCGATTTAAAAAATGTTTTGGTAGTGGGACCTTCTAAATTAGGTGCTAAACTTGAAGGCAGTAAAGAGTTTTCAAAGCTTTTCATGGAAAGGCATAAAATCCCTACTGCCCCTTACAAAAGCTTTAATAAAAACTCTTTAAAAGAGGGGGAGGAATATTTGCGGTCTATCAAAGCTCCTTATGTTTTAAAAGCAGACGGTCCAGCAGCTGGAAAAGGTGTTTTAATTATTAACGAACTTAAAGTGGCGCAGACTGAATTAAGAAACATGCTTGTAAACAATAAGTTTGGAGACTCTGGACACAACGTTGTTATTGAAGGTTTTTTAGACGGAATAGAGCTTTCATGTTTTGTTTTAACAGATGGAAAATCTTATTTAACACTACCGAATGCGAAAGACTATAAAAGAATAGGAGAAGGAGATACTGGGTTAAATACTGGGGGAATGGGAGCGATTTCGCCAGTTCCCTTTGCAAGTGAAGAATTCCTCAAAAAAGTAGAAGAAAAGATTATTAAACCTACAATTAGAGGTTTAGAGAAAGATAAAATTGAGTACAGAGGATTTCTTTTTATAGGAATAATTAAGGTAGGAGACGAGCCGTTTGTTATCGAATACAATGTAAGAATGGGTGACCCAGAAACGCAGGTTGTATTGCCAAGAATAAAAAATGATTTTTTAGAAATGATGGTTAGCACAGCGAACCAATCTCTTACAGATATAAGCTTAGATCTTGACTCAAAAACAGCTTCAACAGTGGTTATGGTTTCAGGTGGATATCCTGAAAAATATGAAAAAGGATTAGAAATTAAAGGAATTCCAAAAGATTCACAAGACTCTATAGTTTTTCAAGCAGGCACAAAAACTTTAAACGAAAAGACCCTAACAAATGGAGGAAGGGTTTTGTCTGTTACATCAATTGGAAAGGATTTTAATGATGCTTTAATGAAATCTTATAAAATCGCAGATAAAATAGAGTATCAAAAAAAATATTATAGAAAAGACTTGGGGTTTGATTTATAAAAAAGAATGAGCCGAGGGATCCTTGTCTTCTTCACCAGATTTGTCAAACTTAACCAGCTGCAACATCCAATACACAAGCAAAGAAGAGATAATTAAAATAAAAGTTGCATTGAGTCCATTAGCTAAAACCCAGCTTTTCAACTCTAAGCTCCTTAAAAAGTCAAAAGGGATAAACAAAAGCTCAACAAACAAATACTCAATTAAACCAAAGAATTCTTTCATTATTATTAATTTCTAAAAGCAAAAATAAGAAATAGAATGTGTTTTACAAGATTAATTTTTAGAAATCTAAATTACTTGAGATTCGTTATATTTGAGTATTAAAATTATATAAATGTTTAGTAAAATATGTTTAGAGGTTTTTGAAAAAAGTATTTCGAACTACCATGTTAAAGACTCTGTCAATCAAGCCCTGTCTAATCCTTTTGAAAAGGATAAAATAGAACATTTATTGTATCATAAAAACTGGATAGATACCGTGCAATGGCATTTGGAAGATTTGATTAGAGATCCAGAAATTGATCCAACAGAAGCTTTGAAGCTTAAAAGAACAATTGACTCATCCAATCAAAAAAGAACAGATTTAGTAGAGTTCATAGATAGTTTTTTTTTAGACACTTACAATAACATTAGCCCTAAAAAAGAAGCGACTCTTAATTCTGAAACACCAGCTTGGGCGATAGATAGGCTTTCTATCTTGGCGCTTAAAATATTCCACATGAATGAGGAAGCAAATCGAGCCGGCGCTAATCAAAAGCATCAAGAGGAGTGTGCTAAGAAACTAAATGTCTTAAAAGAACAAAACATAGATTTATGCACTTCAATAGATGAGTTAATTTTTGACATAGAATCTGGAAATAAATACATGAAAACTTATAAGCAAATGAAAATGTACAATGACGAGGATTTAAATCCTGTTTTATATAATTTGAAGAAATAATACTAAAATGAATCACCTGTTAGTTTTAAGATTTTCATCAATGGGTGATGTGGCCATGACCATCCCCTCTTTAAGGTGCTTAATTAAAAAATATCCTGAAACTAAAATAACAGTTGTTTCAAAATCAACCTTCCGTCCTTTTTTTAAAGAATTTAAAAACCTTGATTTTTTTGAAGTTAATTTTAAAACAAAACATAAAGGGTTAAAAGGGGTATTTAGACTTTTTAAAGAATTGACAGAGCTAAAGCCAACGCACATAGCAGATCTTCATTCTGTTCTAAGAACGCACGTTCTTTATGTACTTTTTAAATTTAAATTATACAACATTAAAAGGGTTGATAAATCGAGAGCTGAAAGAAAAAAATTATTTAGAAAAAACAATAAAATCTTCAAACCCTTAACACCAGCTCAATATCGATACAGTGAGGTTTTTAACAGACTTGGGTTTAACATTGACCTGTCAAATCATGAGTTTTCAGATCCTTATGAAATTACTTCACAAGACCAAATAGCTCATATTGACAAATCAAAAAAATGGATAGGAATAGCTCCTTTTGCTTCTTTTAACGGAAAAATATATCCTCTAGATTTAATGCAAAATATTGTTTCTTTTTTACAAAGAGATCACCAAGTTTTTTTATTTGGTAACGGAGTTTATGAAACAAAAAAACTAGAAATATGGGAGAAAGCTTTTCAAAATGTTTTTGGCTGCTACAATTTAAAATCTCTTGAAAAAGAAATAGAAATTATTTCCAACCTTGATTTAATGATTTCTATGGACTCTGCTAATGGGCATATAGCTGCCAACTATAATGTTCCAGTAATTACTTTATGGGGCCTAACCCACCCTTTCGCAGGTTTCGCGCCATTTTTATCTGCAAGCGAAAACATGCTTGTTTCTAATAGAGAAAAGTATCCTTTATTGCCAACCTCAGCTTATGGAAAAAAAATTCCTAAAGGATATGAATCCGTAATGAGAACAATAGAATATAAAGAGGTGATTGTTAGAGCTTTGAAATCTTTGGAGCAGTCTACACGTCATCATAGTCGATAGTAATTTCTTTAGAGGATGGTACTGCTTGACAAGTCAACACCAGCCCTTCTTCTATCTCAGAATCTGTTAAAATGTTATTTTGAAGCATATTGGCTGATCCGCTAGTTATTTTTGCAATACAAGAAGAGCAAACTCCTCCCTGGCAGGAATACGGAACGTCAAGATTTTTTTGTAATGCTGCATCTAAAATAGTCATGTTCTCAGGAACATTAACTTCAAAGATTTCCTCATCATAATGAATTTTGGCATGAGCGCCACTTGATTCCGCCACTTCTGCTATTGGTTTAGAATAAAACAGCTCAAAAATTATATTATCTTTTTTATTTCCCTCTTCTATAAGAGTATTAGTGCTGCTTTTAATCATTTCTTCAGGGCCACATAAATAAATTTTATCAAAAGAAAAATCAGAATGCTGATTTAAAACAAAGCGAATAAAACTAGAATCAATACGACCAAAAGCATCTTCAGAATTGTTTTCCTGACTATAAATGGAATAAGAAAAAAACCGGTTTTTGTAATCAGACTTTAATTGCTGGATTTTTTCAAGAAACATGGTGCTGGCTTTTGATTTGTTCCCGTAGGCTAAAACGAAAGTGTCTTTAGAGCTAGACGCTAAAACTTCTTGAATAATGGACATAATTGGAGTTATTCCACTTCCAGAAGCAAAACCACAGTATTTTTTAGAATTATTGGATGATTCAAAGATAAAACGACCTTCGGGCTTGGAAATTTCAATTGAATCGCCCTCCCTTAAAGCATCGTTTAGATAATTAGAAAACAAACCCTTATCAATGGCCTTAACACCAACTTGCAATAATCCACTACTTGGTGAACTGCAAATAGAATAGGATCTTTTTACAAAATCTTTTCCAACCTTTGCCTGAAGTGTTAAATATTGACCAGCTTTAAATATAAATTCAGTTTCTAAGCTTTTAGGAACATCAAAGGTCAAAACAACTGAGTTGAGAGTTTCTTGTTGTATTTTCTTTACAACAATAGAATGAAAATTATTCGCCATTAGGATTTAAAATTATTTAGTAAAAGTAAAAATAGTTAAGAATAAAAAACTAGTTAATGGCAAAAATGATACCAACAAAACATACCGGCAAGAATGTAATATAATTAGACTATATTTACAATATGTTTAAAATGATGTTCGGCTTACAATGGAAAGAATTTAATAGAGGAAAATCTGTTGGAGGCAAGTTGTTGGCTAAAATCTTGAAATGGTTTGGAATAATTTATTTTGCTTTTATGGCCTTTTTGA
Organism: uncultured Flavobacteriaceae bacterium; assembly: GCA_913031655.1. Lineage (GTDB taxonomy): Bacteria > Bacteroidota > Bacteroidia > Flavobacteriales > Flavobacteriaceae > MAG-121220-bin8. The sequence goes on along the minus strand of CAJWFY010000012.1, from coordinate 16,052 downwards.
TGGGAATGATTGCATCGCGTTATGGAGGTCCCTCAATGGAGTTTCCGGTTGAAGAAGACACAATAGCTCCTTTTTTATTCTTAAACAAACAATTAATATATGTTTTTGCCTATTTAATTGTTGTGCGTTATTTTATTCAGTCGCTTCCAGTTTTAAATATTAGAGCGCTTTTGTTGACGCCAATTTTAAAAACTAAAATTGTTCGATTTTCGCTTTTAAAAACGGTTTTAACATACTTTAATATCCTTCCGTTATTTTTTTTAATGCCCTTTTCTTTTTTACTAACAAGCTCAGGAAATTATGACATTACAGCGTTGATTTTTTGGAACATAAACATTATTGGACTTATATATATCACCAACTTTTTAAATTTTTTATTAAACAACAAAGATAAATTACTTTACACAATTGGAGGATTACTAGCCTTGATAAAAGGGTTAGAGTATTATTCTATTGTTGATTTTACAGACTACTCGGAACAGTTTTTTTATTTATTTTACTCCCATCCTTATGCTGTCGCTTTTACATGGCTACTAGTTTTTTGGCTATACGGTTATGTTCACAAATATATGCTTCAAGGGCTTTATATAGATACAGGATTACAAGTAAAAATTAAAGAAGCCAAAATGGAAGATTTTAGTTTTCTTGATAGATTCGGGAAAACAGCAACATTTATCAAAAATGATTTACGTCTTTTAAAAAGATCAAAGCGAGCTAGAATGGCAGTTTACATGGGAATTGGCTGCCTTTTTTATGGCCTTATTTTTGTCCCTTCCGAAGAAATATTTGGACCTGGTTTGATGTTTTTTGGATATCTTTTTTCAACCGGAGGGTTTCTGTTTATGTTTGGCTCTTTTGTTCCAAGTTGGGACAGCCAATATTATCCGCTTATGATGACTCAAAACATTGCTTATAAAGAATATCTAAACTCAAAGTGGTCGCTTGTGATAATAGCAACGTTAATCTCAACCGTATTTGCGTCAGTTATTTATTCTTTTTTAGGAACTAATGCTGTTTATGCAGTTCTGGCAGGTGCGCTCTATAATATTGGAGTGAACGGCTATTTAACCCTTTGGGCTGGAGCTTATACAAAAACACCAATTGATTTAAACTCAAGTGCGAACGCTTTTGGAGACAAAAAAGCATTTAATGCTAAAACAATCTTAGTAGGGATCCCTCAAATGCTTCTTCCTGTTGTGGTTTATTATTTTACAAGTCAATATTATGATCACTTTACAGGATGTTTGGCCGTTGCCGCTATAGGGACATTAGGAATATTTCTAAAACCCGTTGCATTTAGTCTAATCCTAAAAGCCTATAAAACAGAAAAATACTCGACACTTAAAGCTTACAAATCAAATTAGTTGTTATGATAAAAATTGAAAATCTTATAAAGAAATATTCGAAGCAGACTGTTCTAGAAATAGACTCACTAGATATTCCTATCGGTCAAACATTTGGTTTAATAGGAAATAACGGAGCAGGGAAAACCACTTTGTTTAGCTCTTTATTGGATTTAATAAAACCTTCAAAAGGAAGAGTAATCAATAACGGAATAGACGTTAGCGAAAGTGAAGATTGGAAATCGTTTACAACTGCTTTTTTAGACGAAACTTTTTTGATAGGGTATTTAATGCCTGAAGAGTATTTGTATTTTATTGGAGAACTAAGAGGATTGAACAAAAAAGAGGTAGATGCTTTTTTAGCCCAGTTTGAAGATTTTTTTCACGGAGAAATTTTAGGAGGAAAAAAATACTTAAGAGATCTTTCAAAAGGAAATCAAAAAAAAGTTGGTGTTATTGCTGCTTTAATCGGAGAACCAAAAGTGGTTATTTTAGACGAGCCCTTTGCTAATCTTGATCCAACGACTCAAATCAGATTAAAAGCTATCGTTAAGGACATGTCCAAAAATAAGGACGTAACCATACTTATTTCTAGTCATGATATTCAGGACGTAACGGAGGTTTGTGAAAGAATAGTACTTTTAGAAAAAGGGAGAGTGATTAAAGATCTTGTCACAAGCCCACAAACTTTAAAAGAATTGGAGTCCTACTTTAAAGGAGAATAGATTTTAATTGAATTATTTTAGGGGATTCAATAATAAAATTCATTATTTTATGTTATTGAATATAAAGACTCAATAGAATTTGAAACAATACACCTTTTTATCGCTTTTCTGTTTGCTGTTTTTGTCGTGTTCAACGCAAAAAAACAAAACCTTAAACAAGAGTTATCATTCTCTTGTTTCTAGCTATAATGTTCTTTTTAACGGAGAAACTTCACTTAATGAAGGGCTTGAGCAAACTCAAGGGTCTTTTGAAGACAACTTTTGGAAAATCTTGCCCGTAGAGAAAATAGTGCTTTCAAAAGATATTATTACTGTAGATGGGATTGAAAACGCCAAGTTTTTAATATCCGAAGAAAAAGCAGCTAAGACCATTCAGAAGCACTCAATGCTTATAAACAACGTTCAATATAATTCAAAAATTGCTCAAGCTTACCTTCTTTTGGGTAGAGCAAGGTATTTGGATCAGCGTTTTATCCCTGCGTTAGACGCCTTTAATCAGGTCTATAAACAGAACTTAATTATTGACGAATGGTACCATTCCGTTATTTGGAAAGCTAAATGTAATATCAGACTAGAACAAGAAAACTTAGCGCTAGAACTTCTGAAGCCTTTGCTGAAAAAAGAAAAACTAAACCCTCAAATTAAAGCTGATTTAAACGCAGCTCTGGCAATGGCTTATTTGCAGCTCCAAAAAAAGGATTTAGCAATTAAGCCACTTAAAGCGGCTTTGTCTAATGAAAAAAACAAGAATTACAAGGGGAGATACTTATATATTTTAGGTCAAATTTATGAAGAAAAAAACAAACTAGATTCAGCATATTTTATGTTTAAAAAAATTGTAAATCTTAAAAGAAGTGTTCCAAAAAATCTCTCCATAAATGCCAAAACCAAAACCTTATCGTACGGAGCTTTAAATGATAATGAATCTGAATTTAAAAAAACAATTGAAAATATTGAAAACGAGTCTTTTTTAGATAAAATTTATTATGGTTATTCAAAAATATTATTTTTAAATGATTCTGTTTCTAAAGGAGAACTTTATCTAAATAAAGCGATTAGAAGCAACCCGTCAGATAAAGAGCTTTTGTCAAGAGGGTATGAAAAATTTTCTAAAATAAATTTTAAAAAATCTAATTATGTCTTATCGGGCAAGTATTTAGACAGCACGCTGAGTAATTTAGATAAAAATTCAAAAAAATACTGGGAATTAAGTAGAAGAAAAAAAAGCTTAGATCGTGTTGTTCAACTAGAAGAAAATATTATTCTTTACGATAGTTTAATAAAAATTTCAAGCTACAAACCCTCTAGATTAAACGAGATTTTAAATCAAATAGAAGTTGAAAATAAAAAAACAGAATTAAAAAGACAAACAGAGCAGCTGCGCCCAGAAGAACCAAGAAGAAGAAAAAACAATGACAGGTCTAATTTTTACTTTTATAACACTCAATTAGTAGAGCTTGGTAAAAAATCATTTCAAAATATTTGGGGGCAAAGAGCTAGAAAATCGTATTGGCGAAGTAACACTGACAACAAGATTGCTGTTTCCCAAACAACAAAAGAAGAGGCATTAGACAAGGCGAAATCAGCAGAAATAAAACCAGGGAATAAGGAGCTTTTGGCAACGATTCCAAGGACAAGTTTTCAAAAAGACAGCATTAATCAGCTTAAAAATAAATCGTACTTAAGATTAGCAGAAATATATTTAGAGAAGTATAGCGATTATAGATTGGCAGAAAGCAGGCTAAATCAACTTAGAGATTTAAATCCTTCCAAAGATATTATGGTTGAAGCAAATTATCTGCTTTATAAAAGCTATAAAAAACAAAACAAAAAAAATACAGAAAAAATAAGATTAGAAATTATAAAAGAATATCCCAACTCCAAATTTGCGAAAATATTAAAAGACCGAAATAATATTTTAGAAGAAGAAAAGCAAACATTAAAAGAACTAGACACCCTTAACAACTTTTTTAATGATCAAAAGTTTGAGCAAGTATTAAGTGGTATAGAAAAGCAAGTTACTTTGATTGACAATAAAGATATTTTAATAGATTTTGAAATACTAAGAGCGCAGACAGTTGGAAAACTTGAAGGAGTTTTGAGATATAATGAAGAGCTAAAAAACATTATACAAAAATACCCTAATAGCTCGAAGATTTCAGAAATAAAGAAGAGGCATGAGTCTTTAAATAAAAAATGGCAAACTAAACCTGAAAAAATAGTGGTGAGTGATTTCAACGCCGTATTTAGGATGAGTAAGGAAGAAGGCTTGAGTGAGTCAATATTAGATAGCATTAAAAAAATATCATTAAAAAAATACAGAATAGCTGTTGATGTATACAATAACAACACAAAGTTACTTGTGATAAAAGACATAAAGAGCGAAGAAGAAGCTTCAAAATTTTTAGACTTAATTAAAGAAAAAGTAGAGTTTTTAAGGCTAAAGAATAATTTTGTAGTTTTGTCTTCCCAGTATAAAAACATACTGATCTTCAAGACTTTAGACTTGGAATAATATTATGGGATTTAATTTAACTAAAAATACAGTTATGCAGCAATCAAGAGAATCTAATAAAATAGACATCATCGAGAAGACAACTAAAATAGTTGGAGATATTACTTCACAAGCAGATTTTAGAATAGATGGTTATGTAGAAGGAACCATTACTACTTCTGGAAAAGTTGTGGTTGGTGATGAAGGACGTGTATCTGGAAATGTTATCTGCGCTAACTCGGATGTTGCAGGATCAATAAAAGGACGCCTTGATGTTTCGGGGATTTTATCTTTAAAATCTTCAGCAAAAATTGAAGGAGAAGTTATTGCAGGCAAACTGGCAATTGAAGCAGGCGCAAATGTTGATGCAAATATTTCAATGAAAGGAGCAAAAAAAATGAAAGCCCTTTCAAGCGATGAAAAAACACAGTCAGAAAAAACAGCCTAGTCCTTTTTTAGTTTTTTTGGGATTAGTTTCTCAGATGGGAGTGATTATATTTTGCTCTGCCAAGCTTGGAAAATATATTGACTTTACTTATGGTTTTGATAGAGTTTTTACTGCAATTATAACTTTATTTGGGGTTTTTACTTCTTTTTATATTTTAATAAAGCAATTAAAAAAAATCAATCAATAACTCTTGTTTTATTTATTAAGTCATCTGTCAAATGAGATGGTCTAAAAGCTATTAGAATTTTTATAAATTTTTTACAAAGCATATTTTTATTTTTTAGTTAATAACCTTACATTTGCGGCTTTATTTTTAATCCTTAAGAAAGGTCTCAAATTGAATAAACAAAGACATTTAGCATTTACTATTGTAATCTTCTTTTTTGGACTCACAGTTGGCAGGTCCTCAACTACTTTATCTGAGAAAGATGAAACGCAAAAAGGAGATATTAAATCAGAAATAAAAGAATACATAAACCACCACTTAAAAGACAGTCATTCTTTTTCAATTACTTCTTACAAAAACGAACAGACAGGAGAAACGGTCTATATTGAGCTCCCTCTTCCGGTAATACTATATGATAATGGACTTAGATTTTTTTGGTCTTCAGATTTCAAGCATGGGAAAAAAGTTGTTGTTAGTGGAGAAGAGTATTATAAATTAGAATATCACGACAGTAAAATTTATAAAACAGATAAAGAAGGAACGATTGAATATGATGCAGAACACCATCCGTTAAATGAGAAGCCATTAGATTTCTCAATCACTAAAAATATAGCAACAATTCTGTTGGTATCAATATTGATGTTGTTTCTTTTTATAAGCTTAGCCAAATCTTTTAAACAAAATAAAGGTATTTCCAAAGGAATGGGGAGGTTTTTTGAACCAATTATTCTTTATATTAGAGATGAAATAGCGATTCCAAATATTGGAGAAAAAAAGTACAAAAACTACATGAGTTTTTTGTTAACAGTGTTTTTCTTCATATGGTTTCTTAACATGCTTGGTTTAACTCCTTTAGGAGTTAATGTAACGGGAAATATTGCGGTTACTTTTTCATTGGCCCTATTAACATTTATTATTACCAACGTAACGGCTAATAAAAATTACTGGGGACACATTTTTTGGATGCCTGGTGTGCCTGTGCTTATAAAGATAATTTTAGCTCCAATTGAATTATTAGGGGTAGTGATTAAGCCTTTTTCATTGTTAATAAGGCTTTATGCCAATATGCAGGCGGGACATATAGTATTAATGAGTCTAATAGGGCTTATTTTTGTGTTTCAGAGTTGGTTTGGAGGGAGTTTGTCGTTTGGTTTAGCATTTTTTATTTCAATTATTGAAATACTGGTTGCATTACTACAGGCTTATATTTTCACAATGCTGTCAGCATTGTATTTTGGATTTGCGGTAGCAGAACATGACGAGGAACATTAAAAGAGAATGTTTAATTAAAATTATATATATATGGAATCAGTTATGGATTTAACTTTAGTAGGTGGTGGACTAGTAGTAATAGGAGTTGGAATTGGAATCGGTTTAACGGGTAAGGGAGCTATGGAGGCTATCGGACGTCAACCTGATGCTAGTGGAAAAATTCAAGTAGCTGCTTTAATTTTAGCCGCTCTTGTAGAGGGAATAGGTTTTGCTGCATTATTTGCACTTTAAGCCAATTATCAAACTTTTTACAACAGCATGAAAACTTGCTGTTGTAAAAAGATAATTTAATATTGAAAAAAAATGGAGAAACTAATAACAGAATTTTCGATTGGTTTGTTTTTTTGGCAAACAATTATTTTTGTTGCATTAATACTATTGCTTAAAAAGTTTGCCTGGAAGCCTATTCTAGATTCAGTAAACGAAAGAGAGCAGGGAATTAAAGATGCATTACTTTCTGCAGAGAAGGCTAGGGAAGAAATGGCATCGCTTCAATCAGACAATGAACTAACTCTTAAAAAAGCAAGGGCAGAAAGAGATGCTTTGCTTAAAGAAGCAAGAGAGATTAAGCAAAAAGTTATAGATGATGCTAAAACTGAAGCTAAAATTGAAGCCAAAAAGATAATTACTCAAGCTAAAGAGGCTATACAAAACGAAAAAAACTCAGCTATAGTTGATTTAAAAAATCAAGTGGCAGACTTGTCTGTTGGTATTGCTGAAAAGGTTTTACAATCTAAAATGTCTGAAGACAAAGCGCAGATGAGTTTAGTTAAGGAACTTATTAAAGACGTTACTTTAAAATAAAATGAAAACAAGTCGAGCAGCCATAAGATATGCCAAAGCTTTAGTACTAGAGTCTGTAGAAAAGAACAGTTTAGAACAAACTTTTAATGACATGGATTCAGTTTTAAATACTTTTAAAGAAAACTCAGAGTTGAGCCAACTTATAGAAAGTCGGGTTATAAAAAACAGCATTAAATCAAACTCCTTACTTTTAGTATTTAAAGAAATGAGTACTTTAACAAAGAGTTTAATTCGTGTATTAGATCAGAATAATAGAATAAATTTATTTGAAATTATTGCTTATAAATTCATTGAATTATACAAACAACATAAAGGGATTCAGTCTGCAACAGTTACATCAGCCGTTCCTTTAAATAAAGAAATGGAAGATCAAATTTTGGATACTATTTCTAAATTAACAAGTAAAAAAACTACTTTATTAAATAAAGTAGACAGCAGTTTAATAGGAGGTTTTGTTTTAAGGTTAGGAGATATCGAATACAATGCTAGCTTTAAAAATAAACTAAAGAACATTAAGCAAGAATTTAATAAAAACACAAATTTATCAATATCATAGATTATGGCACAAATTAAACCTGCTGAGGTTTCAGCAATTTTAAAACAACAACTTGCAGGACTAGACGCTTCGGCTTCTTTAGATGAAGTAGGAACAGTTCTTCAAGTAGGAGATGGAATTGCCAGAGTATACGGGCTTTCTAATGTACAATACGGAGAATTAGTTCAGTTTGATTCAGGACTTGAAGGTATTGTACTTAACCTAGAAGAAGATAACGTTGGAGTTGTTTTATTAGGACCTTCTAAAGAAATTAGTGAAGGTGATACAGTTAAAAGAACTCAAAGAATTGCCTCAATCAATGTAGGTGAAAAAATAGTTGGAAGAGTAGTTAATACTCTAGGAAAGCCAATTGATGGCAAAGGAAATCTTGAAGGCGAACTTTTTGAAATGCCTCTTGAAAGAAAGGCTCCTGGAGTAATCTTTAGACAACCAGTTAATGAGCCACTTCAAACCGGAATAAAGTCAATTGACGCAATGATTCCTGTGGGTAGAGGCCAAAGAGAGCTAGTAATTGGAGATAGACAGACGGGAAAAACTACTGTTTGTATAGACACAATTTTAAATCAAAAAGAATTTTATGATGCAGGAGAACCTGTTTATTGTATTTATGTAGCAATTGGACAAAAAGCATCCACAGTTGCTGGGATTGCAAAAATGCTTGAAGATAAAGGAGCGATGGCTTATACTACAATAGTAGCTGCTAATGCTTCTGATCCAGCCCCAATGCAAGTTTATGCACCTTTTGCAGGAGCTGCAATTGGAGAGTACTTTAGAGATACGGGAAGACCAGCGTTAATAGTATATGATGATTTATCCAAGCAAGCTGTAGCATATCGTGAAGTTTCATTATTACTTAGAAGACCACCGGGGAGGGAAGCTTACCCTGGGGATGTTTTTTATCTACACTCAAGATTGCTTGAAAGATCATCAAAAGTAATAGCGGACGATACTATCGCTAAAAACATGAACGACTTACCTGATTCATTAAAAAAGATTGTAAAAGGGGGAGGATCTTTAACTGCGCTTCCAATTATAGAGACGCAGGCAGGAGATGTTTCTGCTTATATTCCAACAAATGTAATTTCAATTACTGATGGGCAAATATTCTTAGAATCAAACTTATTTAATGCTGGTGTGAGACCTGCTATTAACGTAGGAATTTCTGTTTCAAGAGTTGGAGGATCAGCTCAAATTAAAGCAATGAAAAAAGTGGCTGGTACACTAAAATTAGATCAAGCTCAATTTAGAGAACTTGAAGCTTTTGCAAAATTTGGATCAGATTTAGATGATGCAACTCTAAATGTAATTGAAAAAGGTAAAAGAAATGTTGAGATTTTAAAACAAGCACAAAATGATCCGTTTAGTGTAGAGGATCAAGTTGCAATTATCTTTGCAGGATCTAAAAATCTATTAAGAAAGGTTCCTGTAGAAAAAGTGAAAGAATTTGAAAGAAAGTACATAGATTTTTTAAATGCAAAGCATAGAAAAGTTCTGGATGTAATAAAATCCGGCAAACTAACTGACGAAGTAGTTGACGTTTTAACCAAAACAGCAGAAGAACTTAGTTCTTCATATTAAAGACAAACAAGATGGCCAACCTTAAAGAAATTAGAATTAGAATAGCCTCAGTTTCTTCTACTATGCAGATTACCAGCGCCATGAAAATGGTGTCAGCTGCTAAATTAAAGAAAGCTCAAGATGCAATTACAGCGATGAGACCATATTCTAATAAACTTTCTGAGCTAATGCAAGGTCTTAATGGGTCAAATAATTCAAACGAAAAATCATTTACAAGTAAAAGAAAAGTAAAAAAAGTATTGATTGTTGCTATTAGCTCTAACAGAGGACTTTGTGGGGCTTTTAATGCAAATATTGCTAAACAGGCTAATCTTATAAAGTCAAGAGAGGAGTTTAAAAATATTGAAATTAATTTTTTGTCAATTGGAAAAAAAATAAATGATATTCTTCAGAAAACTGAAAAAGTTATTCAAAACGATAGTGATGTTTTTGAAGATTTAAATTATGAGCGAGTTTCTCAAGTTGCTAATAAATTAATGGAGTTGTATATAACAGAGGATTATGATCACGTGGAAATTGTTTATAATTCGTTTAAAAATGCTGCTACACAAATTATTAAGTCTGAGCAATTTTTACCGATTCCAATTAGTGAAAAAGAAGGAGCCGAAAATTCAGATTATCTTTTTGAGCCATCACAAGAATTAATAGTAAGTACTTTGATTCCAAAGTCTTTAAAAATCCAATTATTCAAAGCAATAAGAGACTCTTTTGCTAGTGAACATGGCGCAAGAATGACGGCTATGCACAAAGCAACTGATAACGCATCCGAATTAAGAGATGAATTAAAACTGACTTACAATAAAGCTAGGCAAGCTTCAATTACTAATGAAATTTTAGAAATTGTTGGAGGTGCTGAAGCTTTAAACAACTAATTATAGCCTTACTTAACGGTAACAATTATAGGCTAAAAACCAATAAGATGATTGTTAAAATAATTAATAACTCCTCCAATACATTGCCAAATTACGAGACCTTGCTCTCTGCTGGAATGGATATTAGGGCTTTTATTGAAAATCCTGTAACAATAAAGCCTCTGGAGAGACTACTAATCAAAACTGGACTCCAAATAGAACTTCAAAAAGGGTATGAAGCACAGGTGAGGCCAAGAAGTGGATTGTCTTTAAAAAAAGGAATTACGGTTTTAAATTCTCCTGGAACAATTGATGCAGATTATAGAGGAGAAATAGGCGTGATTTTGATTAATTTGTCAAATGAAAATTTTGATATTTTGTCTGGCGACAGAATAGCGCAATTAGTTATATCAAAACATGAAAGAATTGAATGGGAATTAAGCAAGTCAATAGACAAAACTAAAAGAGGGGACAAAGGGTTTGGAAGTACAGGTTCAAAATAAATATAATGAAATTAATTATACCCATGGCGGGAAGGGGATCAAGGTTAAGACCTCACACCTTAACAACCCCAAAACCTTTGATATCTATAGCGGGTAAGTCAATTGTAGCTAGGCTTATAAATGATGCTGCTAAGCTTGTTAACGAGCCAATCGAAGAAATGGCCTTTATAGTTGGAAGTCCATTATTTTTTGGCAAAGATGTAATTAATGAACTGGAAAATATAGCAAAATCCCATAACTCAAAAGCTAGAATATACCGTCAATTAAACCCACTGGGAACCGGACATGCAATTATGTGTGCTGAAGAATCTCTACAAGGGAAAGCCCTAGTTATTTATCCAGATACACTTATAAGAACCAACGAATCTTTTGATAAAAGTGCAGATGCAGTTATCTGGACAAAACAAGTAGCCAATCCAGAAGCTTATGGAGTGGTGAAGCTAAATGCAAATGGAGAAATTATAGATTTAATTGAAAAACCATCTAATTTTATTTCAGATTTTGCAGTTATTGGAATTTATTATTTTAAAGAAATAGGGCAACTTAAAGAACAATTGAAGATAGTTATTAAAAATAACACAACGCATTCAGGGGAGTTTCAAATTAACGATGGATTACTTGGGATGATGGCAAAAGGGAAACTCTTTAAAGTAGGAAAAGTTACAGCATGGCTAGATTGTGGAAATGTAAAAAGCACAATTTCATCAAACAAAGAAATGCTAAACTTTCTCTTAGAAGACAAGGAAGAATTGATTTCAGATAATATTAATTTAATAAACTCTAAATTGATAGAGCCTTGTTATATTTCTTCCAATGTAGTTATAGAAAATTCAACTATTGGCCCCCATGTTTCTGTAAACTCAAACAGTAAAATTTCCAATTCTACTCTTTCAAACTCTATTGTAGGAGAAAACACAATTCTTTCAAATGCAACTATTAAGAATTCAATGATTGGAAATAATTGTAAATATGATGGGCGACATAATGAAATTAATATTGGAGATTTCAGCGAGTTGATTTAACTTGCCTAAATGAGAAAAGTTTTAATTTTTATTCCACTATTGTTTTTAAACTGTAAAGCATTAACAAAAGTTGACACAGAAAGAAGCTTTAAAAAAATATCTACAAAAAATTTAATTAAAAACGTTTTAGAAGAAGAAGTTAGCTACAACTCTCTTTTTATAAGATCTAAAGCGACAATAACAGAAGAAGGATCCTCTAATCAAATTAATTTAAGTTTTAGAATTAAAAACAGCGATAAAATCTTAATTAGCGGTTCGTTGTTGATTCCTTTATTTAAAGCGTTAATAACAAAAAAAGAAATTGCGTTTTATGAAAAAATTAAAAAGACATATTATATTGAGGATTATAATACGCTGACAAGTATTATTAATTTCAAACTTTCGTTAAACTCTTTGGAAAAGTTATTTGTCGGCAAACCTATAGGGGATTTAAAAGGAACAAGATTTTCTCAATTAACGGATATTCAAAACTACATATTAGAGTCAAAAAACAAAAAAGTTCAGATTACCTATGTTTTTAATCCTTTCAACTATAGGTTAAAAGAACAGAAATTATATTCTCCGATATCAAAAAATGAATTAACGGTTCAGTATAGTAATTATAAAATAATTGAAGGTAAAAGTTTCCCTCAAAAAATTATAATAATTGCAAAAGGAAAAGAGAGGAATTTAAAAGTTTTACTTAATTCAAAGATAAATAGAATTGATCAAGAGCTTACATTTCCTTTTGAGATTCCTAATGATTATAAAAAAACTGAACTATGACATTTCAACATAGGCTACAATCAGGGCTTTTCTTATTTATAGTTTTTTTTAACCTTCAATTCGTAACTGCTCAAAAGGATAGCAGGTTGGGTTTGGAAGAAAAAAAAATTCAAATTCAAAAAGAAATAAAAGCTATCAATGAAATGCTTTTTGATAATAAAAAGAAAAAAGCAGTAGTTTTTTCAGATATTGAAAATTTGAATTATAAAATTCAGCGTAAAGAAGAGCTAGTAAAGCTTACAAACCAACAAATTAATTTTTTAGAAGAGGAAATAAAACTAAATATTAGTCAGCAAATAGAGTTAGAGTCTCAATTAAAAGAAGTAAAAGAGGCTTATGGAAAAATGATTTTAAAATCATATAAAACTAAATCTGGGAAGAACAGAGTAATGTTCTTACTGTCTTCAGAAACTTTTTTTCAAGCCTTTAAAAGAGTGCAGTATATGAAACAGTATGCAACTTTTAGAAAAAATCAAGGATTAAAAATAACACTATTATCAAACAACCTTAAGGCTGCAAATGAAGTGTTATTAGTTAAAAAAAACGAAAAAGAAGAGCTTATACTAAGTAATCGAAAAGTTCAAAAATCGTTAAAAAACGAAAAAAATCAGGTTAATGAAATTGCATACGAACTAAGAAAAAAAGAAAAAAAGTATAAAAAAGAAATTGTAAAAAAACAAATACTGTCCTCAAAAATAGATAAAGAGATAGAGAAGTTAATAAGGGAAGCTATTGTCAGGTCTAATAAAAATAATAAAAAATCAAAAAGTTTTGATTTGACACCTGAAGCAAAAGCGTTGGCCAAAAAGTTTGTTTTAAATAAAGGAAAATTGCCTTGGCCAGTATTAAGAGGCGTTGTTATTCAGAAATTTGGAACCCAGCCTCATCCTGTTGTTAAAACAGCAAAAATTAAAAGTAATGGGATTGTTATTGCAACTCCAAAATTTGAAAAAGTTAAAACGGTATTTGAAGGAACTGTTTTATCAGTTTTACAGTTTAAAGGCAGTAATCCCACTATTTTAATTCAACATGGAAATTATATATCTGCTTATAAAAACCTTTCAAAAGTTTATGTTAAAAAAGGAGATACAGTTTTATCAAGTCAAGAAATAGGTCAGGTGTTCACAAATAATTCAACTGGGCAGTCAACTATACAGTTTAGTATCTTTGAAAAAACAACTCCAATGAATCCTTTGTTGTGGATATTAAAAATGTAGTTTATTTATATTTAGGCAACATTTTCATTAAATATTTTCCTAAAATATCAAATTCCAAATTTACCACGCTGCCAACAGTAAAGTTTTTAAAATTAGTGTGAGAATAAGTATAAGGAATAATTGCTACGCTAAAACTATTTTCGTCTGATTCTACGACCGTTAAGCTAACGCCATTTACTGCTATAGAGCCCTTTTCAACCGTAATATTTAAAGAAGCATCATATTTAAAAACATATTCCCAACTTCCATTTGTTTCATTAGCTTTCGTGCATTCTCCTACTTGATCTATGTGCCCCTGAATCATGTGTCCGTCTAAACGAGCTCCTATTTTCATTGCACGCTCTAAGTTAATCTCCTCTCCTACCTCCCAGCTACTAATATTAGTTTTACTAATAGTTTCTCCAATAGCAGTTACAGTATAGGTATTGTTTTTTATTTCAACAACCGTCAAACAAATCCCATTGTGAGAGACGCTTTGATCTATTTTAAATTCAGAAACGAGCTTACTGGAAAGAGTAATATTCAGGTTTCCTTTATTAGCTACCAAGTTTAAAACGACACCATTATCTTCTACAATTCCTGTAAACATATTCTTTATTTTATATATATATTTAATGTGTAAAATTAGCAATAATAAATTTACATTATATATGGAAGAAAAAACATTGCCAATTGTAGGAATATCTTGTGGAGATCCAAATGGAATAGGGATTGAAATCATTTTAAAATCACTTCAAGATAAAAGGATTCTAGATTTTTTTACCCCGGTTATTTTCTCAAATAACAATGTAATTAACGATCAAATTAAAGCACTTGATATAGATATACAGATTAATAAAATTAATTTAAATCAAAAGCCATTAATTGGAAAAGTAAATATTGTTAATTCTTGGGAAGAAACTTTTAAAACAGAATTTGGTAAGCCTACAGAAAAATCAGGAGAGCTTTCTTATTTATCATTAGAAGCGACAACAAATGCTTTAATTGATTCTAAAGTAGACGTTATGGTTACTGCTCCAATAAATAAAAATAATATTCAAAATGAAAACTTTGAATTTCCAGGACATACAGATTTCCTGGCAAACAAATTAAAAGGAGATAGTTTAATGTTTATGGTAAATGACGACTTAAGAGTAGGGTTATTAACAGACCATATTCCAATAAAAGATATATCCTCTAGTATTTCTTTAGAAAAAATAACAAAAAAAATTAAAATAATGGAGCAATCACTTCAAATAGATTTTGGAGTTCAAAAACCTAAGATTGCCGTTCTTTCAATAAACCCACATGTCGGAGATGGAGGAGTAATTGGAAAAGAAGATGATTTAATCCTAACACCAGCTCTTCTGGAAATTTCTAATAAAGGCTCTTTACTATTTGGGCCATTTTCTGCAGATAGTTTTTTTGGATCTAGAACACATGAAAAATATGATGCAATATTAGCGATATATCACGACCAAGGTTTAATTCCCTTCAAAACTCTTTCCTTTGGAGAAGGTGTTAATTTCACCGCAGGGTTAAACAAAATAAGAACTTCCCCTGATCACGGAACTGGTTATGATATTGCAGGTAAAAATCTTGCAAATTCTAATTCTTTTAAAAATGCAATTTTTTGTGCAATAGAGATTTTTAAAAAAAGAAAATTAAACGAGAAAATCAATGAAAACCCTTTATTGAGCTCAAAAACAAAAACGATTAGAAAATAGATCAATTCTATTTTCAAAATTTCTTATATTCGCCGATTCAAACTAAAAGTTAATGCTTTTTTTAAATCAATTTGTAATTAATTTTACCGGATTAAAAGAAGGAGAACACAGTTTTGAGTTTAATTTAGATAACAAGTTCTTTGAACATTTTGATTATAATGATTTTAATAGCTGCCGACTAAATGCGGAAGTTAAGGTAAATAAGAAGTCCAGTTTATTGGAATTTACCTTTATCTCCAAAGGAATTATAAATATTAACTGCCACGTTTCAAACGAACCTTTTGATTATTCAATAGAAAATAAAATGAAATTGGTTGTTAAATTTAGCTCGGAACTAATTAATGATAACGAGGAATTACTGATTTTACCAGTTGGGGCATCTCAGTTAAACGCAGCACAGTACTTATTTGAAATGATAATACTATCTTTGCCTATTAAAATTATTCATCCTGGAGTAGAAGACGGTTCGTTAGAATCGAAAACTTTAAATAAACTAAAGGAGATAGAGTCAAATGTAAAAGAACAAAATTCTAAAAACGATCCCAGGTGGGATAAATTAAAAGATTTAATATAATAAACAAATTATGGCACATCCTAAAAGA